>DATNEM010000243.1:0-5271 GCA_035552995.1 Acidobacteriaceae bacterium
CTGAGAACTGAGAACTGAGAACTGAGAACTGAGAACTGAGAACTGAGAACTGAGAACTGAGAACTGAGAACTGAGAACTGAGAACTGAGAACTGAGAACTGAGAACTGAGAACTGAGAACTGAGAACTGAGAACTAGCAACTAACAACTCACCATGGCCGCACCCCCTCAAGTCAACGCAACCGAAGGCATCAACCCCAACGATGGCCCTCGCCCCGGCGAGATCATCGTCACCAGCGGCCTCTGGAAGACCTACGAGATGGGCGACCAGAAGGTGAACGCTCTCTGCGGCGTAAACCTGCGCGTGCATAACAACGAGTACGTCGCCATCATGGGCCCCTCCGGCTCGGGCAAGTCAACGCTGATGAACCTGATCGGCTGCCTCGATACTCCGTCCCGCGGACGCTACTGGCTCAACGGCCACGACGTTTCTTCCCTCAATGACGACGAGCTGGCGCGCATCCGCAACAAGGAGATCGGCTTCGTCTTCCAGACCTTCAACCTGCTCGCCCGCGCCACCGCGCTGCACAACGTCGAGCTGCCGCTGATCTACAACGGCACGCCTGCGGAAGAACGCCTCGCCCGCGCAAAAGAAGTCCTCGAGTCCGTGCAGCTGGGCGCGCGCATGATGCACAAGCCCAACGAGCTCTCCGGCGGACAGCGCCAGCGTGTCGCCATCGCCCGCGCTCTCGTCAACAGCCCGTCCATCATTCTCGCCGACGAACCCACCGGCAACCTCGACTCCAAGACCGGCGAAGAGATCATGGGCCTCTTCGACGAGCTGCACTCGCGCGGCAACACCATCGTCCTCGTCACCCACGAGCCCGACATCGCCGAATACGCCCACCGCGTCGTCACCATCCGCGACGGCGCCATCTTCTCCGACCAGCCCTCCTCCCGCCACATCGCCCAGGACGCCGAGTAAGTTCCCGCATCGCCCCGGAAGGGCACGCGTTAACGCGTGCCGCATAGCCAGTTCCCTTTGTTTGTCATTCCCGAAGGGAATCTGCGTCTCCTTTGCCTTTCGCCGTCATCCTGAGCGGAGGCGCGAAGCGCCGCAGTCGAAGGACCCCGACGCTCCCCTCATGCCACTGTCGCTCGAACCGTTCTACCCACGACCTCAACACTTGTCATTCTGAGCCCGCTTCGAAGGCGAAGAATCCCCGCATTTGCTCTTGAGCGCCAACGGCGCGACTTATACCAGTCTGGGGCAAAGCCCCAGGTACCCGCCCCACAGAAAAATAGCGGGCTGTAAGCCCGCACCCAAAAACCGCCGTCATCCCGAGCGGAACGCGCGGCGTTAGCACGCTGAAGTCGAGGGACCCCCGCATTCGTTTTTCCACAAGCGACGCGAATCTTTCGCTCGCCACCGACCCGGAAGGGCACGCGTTCACAGGTGCAGCAATGCGCCCACCCTTGTCATTCCGCAGTGTTAGATCCCCATCGCGGCATTGAACGCGAAGGAACTCGCTTTTGCCTTGCTTAAGGACACAGCTTCAGCAGCGGAGGGAAGCCACTCAAACCGCGCCATGAACAACCACTCGATCATGAGTCGGCTGCAGAAGTTATACCGTAATTTCCGTGAAGGCAACTTTGAGGGAATCTCAGGTGATGGCTCTACCTTCGCCTGTCCGAACCATCGCTCCAAAGGCTTGGTGGGTGTGAACTATTTCGCCGCCGGAGTTGTCACGTGAGTGGGAGCTCGACCCAAGCCGCTCGATTCAACTTGCGGGCCATACTGTTCGGCAAGCCGATTCATGATCTTCTCGCCCTCCTCGGGATTGGCGTAGATTACGGCTTGTTCGAGGGCGGAGTTATTTGGTTCGAACAACACCCAGCGTGCGCCTTCCATCGATTGGCCATTTAGGATCGGAGATATTTCGATCACCTGCGAGAGCGGCACGAGCGCGACCACGAACGCACTGTTCATAGCGTCGCGGGTCTGGCGATTCTGAAGGAAGTAGCCGAGCTTGCTCCTTAGCTGACCACGCGCGTTCTGCGTTGGATCGTAGACAAAGGCCAAGACCCGCTTACCAGCACACTCTGCCGCCTCGCGCGCCTCTTCCAAATGAGCGTGCGGCCTTCTCTCCATGAATATGTCGGCCTCCGGCGGGAGTTCATCGGGATCATCGAGCGCCTTACGCAGCCGTTTCAGGAGCCAAGCCTCGATTGCTCCAGAGAAGACTTCTTTATATTCCGGCGTGCCCAAATCTGTCCGATAAATAGTTTCGCCGGCCAAGGCAAACACGAGCTCATCACCCGCTTCGAAGACTTCACATGGCACGGAGAGCAAAATCTCATCTGACCCCGTCCGGCGGAACATTAGAGTATTGCGGCCGGCTATGGCAGTGACATTGTACCCAGTCTGCACGAGTTCGAACGTGCTCTTTAGCTTCCCTTGAAGACTGTGGAATATCCGCCTGACATGTTGGACCGATTCGCCCAACCGCTGAACGTTACTGACCCGGCGGCGCTCCGCTTCGGTGTCGGTCAACGCGAGTATCGCCGCCAAGTCCTCCGACGGGGAGCCGCCGTCGACTGGATCGGTCATCATATCTCGAAGACGATCAGCGAACGCTCTAGCATCCGAAAATCGGGCGAGAAGGGTGGGGGCGAAGGCGCTGTCGAAGATCGACGCCAATCGCGCGAAGCGGCGGCCCGCGATGGTCTGAAGCTGGGCATGAAGCGGACTGCGCTGGTGAGGAAGCCGTCCATGTGCATCTTGCAATACATCGGGATGTTCTCCGGTCAGCACATAGAAGAGGATGCCGGCTGCGAATGATACATCGGACCGGCGATCCTTTTTATCGAGGCTGCCAGCCGACAATTCGGGAAGACGGAGGAATCGGTTTCCGACCTCCTGGCCATGCTCGGTCTGAAATTCAAGGTCGGGCACCTCGTGGTAGCTCAGACCGAAATCGAGGAGCTTGGGGTGCGCCGGATCTCCGCCAGCCAATATGATGTTGTCAGGCTTCACGTCGCGGTGGATGCAACCGTTCGCGTGACAAGCGTCCAATATTTCGAGTAGAGCGAGGACCATATGCACGCCGGTCTCGAGGTCAGCTGTCGTCTCGGCTCGCCACCTACGGATCGTGGGACCTTCAATGAACGTCGTTGCGATGTAGAGTTGCGCACTAGGCTCCTTGTGGAGATGTGCATTGCTCTCGATCAGTTGAGGGATGCCGGCGATATCGAAGCTGTCGTATGCGGTCGCCTCGCGGAAGAAGCGTGCTCGACGCTCCGGGTCTTTGGGGGACTTGATCGCCTTGACAAACACCGGGGTCTGGTCGGATTTGCGCAACGCCCGGTAAGCCTCTCCCTGGCCGCCACCTGGAAGAGCCTCCTGTAGTTCAAACCGGTCCCGCCACCGGGTCTCATTCACCCAGCTGGAATGTTCTGCTTCTTTCATTGCACCTACCTTATCTGAGACATACTCAAGTTCATCTGCGCCCTTGAAGAGCCCGGACATTAAGGCGAGCCCCGTCGCCCTCCCCCCGGCCCTTGACACCCCACGTATAATTAAACCTAGGTCGAGACAGAATCCACCAGCCCCAGGCTTGTGTCTCCCAAACGCTCCAAAGAAACCATAACTCCATTGCTTTCTTGATCTTGAAGGTAATCCGTCTTTATTTTCAAGATCTTGCAAATGCGGTCATGGGTAACTGGTTTGTTTGGAAGATTATGCACAAATCGATACCCCAAGGGGGGGACACTATGCCAGCACCGCTTCCAGACCTCACACGAGACCAGCAATGCCACTTCTACATGGCCCCAACCGGCCAGCGCTGCGGCTCACCTGCCCTCAAAGGCGACTACTACTGCTATCACCACCACCTTAAGAACGCGAAGCGCACCCAGCAGCGCGTCCTCATCGATCCCGAAGTCACCCGCATGGAGCTGCCGCCCATCGAGGACCGCGCCTCCATCTTCGTCGCCCTCGCCGCAGTCGTCCACCGCCTCGCCGAGAACACCATTGACACCCGCCGCGCCGGCCAGATGATTTACGCCCTCCAGGTCGCCCTCCAGTCGCTCACGCCGGCGCAGCCGCAGCACACGGCTCAGGCACAGCACTCGCCACACGCAGCGACCGCATCGCACTCCGCAGCAAGCGATGAGCACGACGCCGCAATCCAGCCCGCCACACAGCCGGACGGCGCTCCCTCAGCCGCTCCGGGAACTTTCTCCATCCGCAAGCAGGACCTCCTCTACTTCCTCCGCTCCCGCCACTGCGCCACCTGCAACGCCGAACTCTTCCCCGCCTCCGAACTCACCGAGCGCTCTCACCCCGGCGCTCCACCAGAAATCATCGAAGAAGCCAGACCCGCCCTGGCCGCGCCAACCCCGACGCCGGACACGCCGCCTGAACACCTCCCAGCGGACACCTCCGGCCCTGACGAGTCAGAAACCGTCCTCACTCTCCAGGCCGTCGCAGAGAAACCGCAGCAATCCCTCCCACCCCGACGCCGTCATTCTGAGCGAAGGCGCGCCGCGCCGCAGCTCAGAATCTCTGTATTTGTCTTGAGCTATCAGCTTAAAGCTCTCAAGCTTATAGCTCGAGAATCTCGCCTCTCGCGATTTACAGCCGCTTCAGATACGCCTTCGCCGCATCGAGCTCCGGAAACAGCCGCTCCTCTTCCTGGAACGCCTTGGGATGCACGCAGCGCCTGCCGCCGCGCACCTTCACCGGGTGCTTCAGGTGCAGCATCTCGTGGTAGACCAGATACTCGACCGCGCAGCGCGGCGTGTCCGGCCGATCGAAGACGCGGCTCACCATGATGGTGTTGTGCGCGGCGTCGTAATGGCCCAGCATGCGGCGCGCGTGATGCGCGCTCCACGTCAGCACCGGGCGGCCCATCAGCCCGTCGAAGAAACGCGCGTTCAGCGTCTCGAAGACTTCATCGAGATCGTAGTAGCGGCCCTTCGCCGTGATCACGCGCTTGCGTCCGCGCGTCTGCCGGATCAGTTCCGCCTGCCGCGCCACCGTCTCCGAAGAAACATGCCGGCGATAGCGGTCCGCATGGCTGCGCGCGATGGGCTTGCGATAGAGCTTCGCCAGAAGAATATGCGCGATGGCCTGATGCACCGATTCCGGCGCGCACTCCAGCAGGTCCGAAAGCCGCACATGCAGGCGGCCCTCACGCAGGCGGATCGTGGTGTTGAGCGAGGTGAAGCGGCGGAAGCGGATATCCAGCGGCGGGATGGGCGCGCGCGGGCGCAGCTCGCGATATTCGTGCTCAAAGATATGGTTCAGGGCCGGTGTCACACCCTGAAA
>DATNEM010000244.1:0-7988 GCA_035552995.1 Acidobacteriaceae bacterium
ATCTCCGACCGGTCGAGCGCAGGCACACGCTCCAGCGCACCCGCAATTGCATACGCCGCGAGATCATCCGGCCGGGTGGCGCGCAGCGTTCCTCGCGGAGCCTTGCCGATGGCCGTGCGGACAGCGGACACAATGACAACATCTCTCATTCAGTTCCTCAGCGGCTTTCCCGTCTTCAGCGTAAAGGCGATGCGCTCCTGCGTCTTCTTTTCGCCGCACAGCGACAGGAACGCCTCGCGCTCCAGGTCCAGCAGATACTGTTCGCTCACAATGGTTCCCGCAGTCACATTCCCCCCGCAGAGCACATGCGCCGCCCAGTTCGCCACCTTCACATCGTGGTCGGAGATGTACTCTGCCTGCCGCATCATCCACACGTGCTCCTTCAGCGTCGCCAGCACGCTTTCGCCGGGTACAGAGATGTCCATCCGCATCTGCTGCGCCACATATCCCGCTGCCAGCTCACTCACCGCTCGCTTCGCATCCGCCAGCAGCCGCTCGCGATTCATGGTGATCCCGTCGCCCTCGCGCAAATACCCCAGAGCTCGTGCCTCCGCCGCCGAGGTCGACACCTTCGCCATCCCAATCGCCTCGAAGCTCCGCTTCAGCGCTTCGGAGATCGCCAGCTCATCCCCACGCGCATTCGCAGGACCAGCCTCCAGCGCGCGCAGCAGCATCTCCTTCGATCCGCCGCCTGCGGGAATCAGGCCGACTCCAGACTCCACCAATCCCATGTACAGCTCCGCATGTGGACGCCGCGCAGCTGCATGAAGCGCGATCTCCGTCCCTCCGCCAAAGCACATCCCAAACGGTGCAACCACTACAGGCCGCGGGCAGAACTTGATCGACTGCGTCATCCGCTGGAACGCGCGCACCGCGAGATCGACCTCGTCCCATTCGCCATCCTGCATGGCCAGCAGCAACTGCATCAGGTTGGCGCCGACGGAGAAGTTGGTGCCTTCGCTCGCAATCACGAAAGCCTCGAACTCCGCGACCTCGCGCGACTCGGCCTTCAGCGTCTGTGCAATCAGCGCGACGATGTCATCGCCGAGCGCATTCATCTTCGAGTGCAGCTCAATTGCCGCGACACCATCGCCCAGATCGATCACCGAAGCGCCGGCATTCCCGCGCACGACCCCGCGCGCCCGTTTGATCGCAGCGAGACCAAGCACACCATCCGGTACAGCCTCAGGCTTATACCCGCCGCTTGCGAGATCAAAGAACGCTCGCCCCAAAGGCGTGCCTGAATCTTCCCGATACCAGCTTTCACTCTTCGCCAGCAACCGCTCCACATTCGCCGGAATCGGCCGTCCCTGCGCACGCATCTTCTCTGTCGTTGCGCGCACGCCTGCTGCGTCGAACATCTCAAACGGCCCCAGCTCCCAGTTGAAGCCCGCCTTCATCGCCGCATCGATCGCGGCTACAGATTCCGCAATCGCATTCGCCTCCGGCGGCAACCGATTCGCCGCGTACGTGAAAAGCTCCGCCAAGAAAGGCCAGTAAAACGCCGAAGCCTTGTCCTTCGCGGGATCACCACTCAGCAACTGCGCAACCCGTTCTCGCGCTGAACCCACATTCTTCGCCAGGTCCAGAGCAGGGAAGCGCGCTTTCGCGCTGGGCCGATACTCCAGCGTCTTCCAGTCCAGCGCCAACCGCACATCGCGGCCGTCTGCATCTTTACCGGCCTTCTTGTAAGACCCCTGCCCAGCTTTATCCCCCAGCCATCCACGCCGCAGCATCTCGCGCATAAACTCCGGCAGCGCGACATCTGACCTCTCATCGCCGATCCGCGCAGCCTGCGCCGCGAAGTTCTCCGACACATGTGCCAGCACGTCGATCCCAACCATATCGGACAGCCGAAAGGTCCCCGTCTTCGGCCAGCCGATCGCTGCGCCCGTCAGCGCATCGACCTCCTCCACCGTCAGCCCCTGCTCCATCATCAGCCGCGCGGCATTCAGCATGGCGAACGTGCCAATGCGGTTGGCGATGAAGTTCGGCGTGTCGTTCGCACGTACCACTGTCTTGCCCAGCCGCAGATCGCAGAAATGCGCAATCGCCTCTACCACACCGGCGTCGCTCGCCGGTGTCGCGATGATCTCCACCAAGCGCATATACCTCGGCGGATTGAAAAAATGGACTCCGAAGAAATTTCGCCGCAACTCCTCGCTCATCCCCTCCACAATGCTCGCCACCGGCAATCCAGAGGTATTCGTCGTCACAACCGCGCCTGGCGCGCGATGCGCTTCCACTTTTTCCAGCAGCGCACGTTTGATTGCCAAGTCTTCGGCTACGGCCTCAATAATCCAGTCACAGCTCGCGATCTGCGCAAGATCGTCCTCGAAGTTCCCAGGCTGGATCAACCTTGCATTCTGCGGCATATAGAACGCGGCCGGCCTTGACTTCTTCAGCGCTTCAATCGCACCCAGTGCCAGCCGGCTCCGTGCCGCCGTCCCCGCACCCGCTCCAATTCCCGCCGGGACGATATCCAGCAGCAGCACAGGCACGCCGCCATTCGCGATGTGCGCCGCGATTCGCGATCCCATGGTTCCAGCGCCCAGCACGGCCACGCGTCGGATCAGCCTGCTTGCCGCCGAACCACCCTGCGCCGCGTCGGAACCCATCGCATCGCCCCCAGATGAGAGGTTATGGAGTGCCTCCGCGTGCGTCAAATCACAAACGGCTGCGGATCGGCAGCCCGCTTCCGTTATGCTGGTAGGCCACGCGGATTTCCTTCGGAGGTTAGCAGTGCGTCAACGATTCTGGATCGCTCTTGCGCTTGTATGCGCCATGGGCAGTGCCGCAACAGCGCGGGCGCAGGACCTCGCCAGCTTTGAGAAGCGCACCACGGTCAAGGTGCTCCCCAACGGCCTCACGCTCATCGTCTGCGAGCGCCCCGAAGCCCCTGTCTTCAGCTACTACACGCTGGTCGATGCCGGCTCCGCCGACGATCCCCAGGGTCAGAGCGGCCTCGCGCATATGTTCGAGCACATGGCCTTCAAGGGCACCGACAAGATTGGCACGACGAACTACGCGGCCGAGAAACTCGCACTCGCCAAAGTGGAGACCGCCTACGCCGCCTATGATGCCGAGTCCCGCAAGCTGGTCGGCCAGGACGCCGCAAAGCTTGCCACCCTCAAGAAGGCCTTCGACGACGCTCAGGCCGAGGCGGAAAAGTACGTGGTCCCCAACCAGTTTGCCGAACTCGCCGAGCAGAACGGCGCCGTCGGCCTGAACGCCTCCACCGGAGAGGACTCTACCCAATATTTCTGGTCCATGCCGGAGAACCGCCTGGAGCTCTGGGCCTACATGGAGAGCGCCCGCATCGCGCATCCTGTTGAGCGGGAATTCTACAAGGAGCGCGACGTCGTTCAGGAGGAGCGCCGCATGCGCATCGACTCGGCCCCCATCGGCGCGATGGTGGAGCAGTTCCTCGCCACAGCTTATGTCGCGCATCCTTACGGCCGCTCCGGTGTCGGCTGGCCCAGTGAGATCAGCCAGGTGACCGCTACCGAAGCTGATGCCTTCCACAAAAAGTATTACGTCCCTGCGAATATCGTGATCGCAATCGTAGGAGACGTGAAAGCCTCGCAGGCAATGCCGGTGCTTGAAAAATACTTTTCGGCCATTCCTGCCGCCCCCAAGCCCGAGCCGATGACCACCATCGAGCCGAAGCAGTTTGCCGAGAAGTCCGTCGTTATCCGTGAAGCCACGCAGCCGTTCTTTATCGAGGGCTATCATCGTCCCGACTATCGCGACCCCGACGATTCGGTCTACGACGCCATCTCGGACATCTTCTCCAACGGCCGCACTGGGCACCTCTACAAGAGCCTCGTTCGTGACCAGAAAATCGCCGCCGACGCCGGCGGCCTCAGCGACTTTCCCGGCGAAAAATATCCCAATCTCTTCGCGTTTTACGCGGTGCCCATTCCCGGCCAGACGCCGGACGCGATGCGCGACTCCATCCATAAGGAGATCGAAAAACTGAAAACCACAGACGTCACCGACGCCGAACTCGCAATGTTCAAGACCCGCGCGCGCGCCGACCTGCTGCGCGGCCTGGCGGACAACGAGGGTCTCGCCCACGAACTTGCCGAGTACCAGACCCGCTACGGCGACTGGCGCCAGCTCTTCCACGAACTCGACCGCATCAACGCCGTCACCAAAGCTGACGTAAGGCGCGTCGCCAACCAAATATTTATTCCCAGCAACCGCACCAGCGCGGAAATTCTCTTCCAGCCGCCCGCCCAACCTGCCGCGGCGAACGCAGGAGGTGGCCTGTGAAATTCATCTCTCGCATCTCCTCAGCCGCAGTTCTCAGCTCACTCGTTGCTGTAACTGCCCTGGCGCAAACCGCTGCGCCACGGGCAACGAAAACACCACCTGCCCCGCCTGCCCAGGCCCAGCCCTGGAAGTCCATCCCCATCCCACCTCTCCACGACTTCAAGCCGACGGAGCCGAAGCGCGTCGAGCTCTCGAACGGCGTCGTGCTCTACCTGCAGGCGGACCACGAACTGCCGTTCATCGATGGCACCATTCTTATCCGTGGGGGAAGCCGCGAAGTTCCCGCCGCCAAGATAGGCCTCGTCTCGCTCTACGGCGAGACGTGGCGCACCAGCGGTACTGCGACCAAGAGCGGCGACGACCTGGATCAGGAACTCGCCGAGAAGGCAGCCAGCATCGAGACCGGCGGTGGTAGCGCCACCACTTCGCTCTCATGGTCCAGCTTCAAACAGGATTTCGACTCCGTCTTCGCCGAATCGATGGATCTGCTGCTGCATCCAGCGTTCAAGGCAGACAAGCTGCAACTCGCGCAGCGCGGAATCATGACCTCGATCTCGCGCCGCAATGACGATCCCAGCGAGATCGCCTCCCGCGAGGCCGCCAAGCTTGTTTATGGCGCCAACAGTCCGTACGGCCGTCAGGCCGAATACTCCACCGTGCTCTCCGTCACCCTCGACGATTTGAAGGCGTGGCATGATCAGACCGTCATCGCCAACGGCATCATCGTCGCCGTCGAAGGCGACTTCGATTCCGCCGCCATGGAAGCCAAGCTGCGCGCTGCCTTTGAACCATTGCAGCGCGGCACGCTGATCCAGACTCCGAAGGTTGCCTTTCCCGGACCGACACCCGGCGTCTATTTCGCCGACAAGGAGGACATCAATCAATCCACCGTCGAAATCGTCGGCCTCGGCACTCAGGAGAACAACCCGGATTACTACGCGCTCAGCGTGATGAATGAAATCTTCTCAGGCGGCTTCGGCTCGCGTGTCTTCCAGTATGTCCGCACCAAACTAGGACTCGCCTATGACGTTGGCGGCGCATTCGGCTCGTCGTACGACCACCCCGGCGTCTTCCGCAGCGAAGTCGGCACCAAGAGCGCCAGCACGGTACCAGCTACGCAGGCGGTGCTCGATACCATCGCCAAACTCAAGACCGAGCCTCCCACGCCCGACGAGATGCGCAAGGCCAAGGACCAGGTTCTCAACTCATTCATCTTCCGCGTCGACACTCCGGAGAAGACCTTGAACGAGCAGATCGTCCTCGCCTTCTACGGCTATCCGCCCGACTTCCTCGACAAATACAAGGACGGCGTTGAAAAAGTGACAGCAGCGGATGTGACCCGCGTCGCTAACAAATACATCGACGTTTCCAAGCTGGCAATCCTTGTCGTCGGCAACAAGTCTGAAATTGCGCCACCGCTCTCCCAGCTCGGCAAGGTCACGGACCTCGACATCACCATTCCGCCGCCACCGGGCAAGCCGAGTGCAGCGCCCGGACCTGGCGAGTAACAATCCTCCACGCTTCGCATGAGAAGATAACGCCATGGAAGCAACTGGATTTGCAGTCGCCATCATGGCCGCCGGCAAGGGCACTCGCCTCAGAAGCAAGCGCCCCAAGGTGCTGCATGAGGTTGGCGGCCGCGCGCTGCTGCTGCACGTCATTGCTGCTGCAAAGACTCTGGCGAAGCCCGAGGACATCTACTGCATCGTCGGACACGAAGCCGAACGCGTGCAGACCGCTGTCGCTTCCACTGGCGTCAGCTTCGTTTTACAGGAGCCGCAGCGCGGCACCGGACACGCCATGCAGGTGCTGAAGGCGTGGCTTGAGACTTCAGGCCCCTCTCTGCCAAAACATCTCCTCGTCCTCTCCGGCGACGTTCCCCTCATCCGGCCTGAGACGCTCTCCGCACTGCGCGATCTCCATCTCCGCGAGCACGCCGCGATGACCATCCTCACCGCTGTCCCGCCCGATCCCACAGGCTACGGCCGCGTGCTGCGTGTGGCGCTCTATCTCCCGGAAGTAACCGCAATCGTCGAGCACAAGGCGCTTAAGCCCGATCAGCGCGATGCCCGCGAGATCAACTCGGGCATCTATTGCTTCGAGACCAAAGAACTCTTCTCTCGCCTCGACCGCCTCTCTACCAACAACGCCCACGGAGAGTTCTACCTTACGGACGTCGCCGCCATGCTCGTCGCCGACGGGCTGCGCGTGGTTGCGCATCAGGCTGAGAGCGTCGATGAAGTCCTCGGCGCCAATACCATCGCCGAGATGATGCACCTTGATCAGGCCATACGCATGGCCAGTGCCCGTCGCCTGATGGCCCAGGGCGTCACCATCTTTCGTCCGGACACCTGCGTCATCGATGCGGAGGTCGAGGTCGGCGCGGACACCGTCATTGAGCCGTACGTGCAGCTTCTCGGCGCCACACGCGTCGGCAGCGACTGCCGGATCCGTTCGCACTCCGTCATCCAATCCTCGACTCTTGGCGACAACATTACCGTCCGCAATGGCTGCATCCTCGATGGCGCCGAGGTCGATGACGGCGCTCTGCTTGGCCCTTATGCGCATCTTCGTCCGGAGAGCCGCATCGGCACCCAGGCTCATGTCGGCAACTTCGTCGAGACCAAGAAGGTCTCGCTTGGCCGGGGCTCCAAAGCCAACCACCTCACCTACCTGGGCGACGCGGTCATCGGCGAAGGCGTCAACATTGGCGCCGGCGTTATCACCTGCAACTACGACGGCGTGCACAAGCACACCACCAGCATCGGCGATCGCTCCTTCATAGGCTCGGACTCAACATTGGTCGCTCCAATCTCCGTCGGCACAGATGCATACGTCGCCGCAGGCTCCTGCGTCACGCTGCCGGTGCCTGAGGGCGCGCTCGCCATCGGCCGCGCGCATCAGGTCAACAAAGAGGGATGGGCCGTCGCCCGCAAAGCCAAGCGGGCAGAGAAGAAGTAACCCGGAAGATGCCGTCCTCCCGAGCGAGGCGCAGAGCGCCGAGTCGAGGGACCCCGCGTTTGTCTTGGTTCGTCATTCTGGACTGCGCCCAGCGCGTGTCCAGAATCTCCGTATTTGTTCGAGCGAATCAGTCTCCAGTCACCACCGCGATCACAAACCCGTCATAGCCTTTTCCGCCCACGGTTTGGATCGCTGTCGCCGTAAGCCGCGGCTCTCTCCCCACTAACTCGAACATTGCCCGCGTGCCCTGAATGTCGGCATCAGCACTCTTCGCGTCCACCACCTTGCCGTCGCGGATCACATTGTCCACAATGATGATCGTCCCGCGCCGCGCCAGCTTCAGTGCCCACTGCACGTAGACCGGATTATTCTTCTTGTCCGCGTCGATAAAGATCAGGTCGAACGGCGCCACGCCCTCGCGCGCCAGCTGCTCCAGCGAATCCACCGCCGCGCCCACGCGAATCTCCACCTTGCCGCCTACGCCTGCCGCGTCCAGATTTTTCCGTGCAACCTCTGCATGCTTCGCCGCATACTCCAGCGTCACAATGCGACCGTCGGCCGGCAGCGCGCGTGCCATCCATATCGTGCTGTATCCGCCGAGCGTCCCGACCTCCAGCACCCGGCGCGCGCCCGTCACCATCGTCAGCAGATGCAGCAGCTTGCCCTGCGGTGCAGATACATCAATTGCCGGCAATCCGCCTGCCCGGTTGGCCTCAATTGCCGCCTCCAGCGCAGCATCGTTATGCGGA
>DATNEM010000245.1:0-8421 GCA_035552995.1 Acidobacteriaceae bacterium
CTGCACGAGCGACGGCAACTGGTCGTTCTGCGAGACGCGCGTCACGTCCTGCTCGATGATGGGGCCTTCGTCGAGGACCTCGGTGACGTAGTGGCTGGTTGCGCCGATCAGTTTGACGCCGCGCGCGAAGGCCGCGTGGTAAGGCCGCGCGCCCACGAAGGCCGGAAGAAACGAGTGGTGCACGTTGATGATGCGGCGCGGAAAGGCATCGACGAACTTTGGCGAAATGATCTGCATGTAGCGGGCGAGGATCACAAGGTCGATCTTGTTTTGCGCAAGCAGCGCAAGTTGCGCGGCTTCTATTTCGGATTTGTTCTCGCGGGTGACCGCCATGTGGTGGAACGGCACGCCGTGGAACTTCGCCAGCCCTTCCGCCTCGGTGTGGTTCGAGACGATGAGCGAAAGGTTGCAGCGGAACTCGCCGGTCTGGTGGCGCTGCAGCAGATCGGCAAGGCAGTGCAGGTAATGCGAGACGAAGATCGCTACGTTCTGCACCTGCTCGGCCAATTCAAGGCGCCAGTTCATGCGGAACTCGCGCGCGACCGGCGTGAAGGCTTCCGTAAACGTGGCTTCGGAGAAATTTGGAGTCTCCGTCGCGAACTCTACGCGCATGAAGAAGAGACCCAACTCGGCGTCTTGGTGCTGGTCGGCGTTCAGGATGTTGACGTCATAGCGCTGCACGAGGAAATTGACGATGGCGGCGACGAGGCCCTTGCGGTCAGGGCAGTCGATGAGCAGGATGGCGGTCTGAGAGGCTGGCATCGGGGAAAAAGAGAACGCAACCAGCCTAGCAGGATGCTGCGTGGCACGATTCCGCTTGAGCCGTCGCGAAGCAGTTTTGTAAGGGCATGGCTTCAGCCATGCCGTAAGCCGCTGCAAAATGCTCCCGGGCTTTATCCCCGGAGGGCGCTTTAATTCTGGCCAGCTCTACCACTTCATCAGCTGGTTGATCTGGATCAGGTTGCCGCAGGTGTCGTTCAGCTTCGCGATCGTGGCGCCCGGAACCTGCGTGGGCGGCATCACGAACTCGCCGCCTGCGGACTTGATACGCTCGTACTCGGCCTGGACGTCGTCGGTGGAGAACATGGCGGCGGGCTGGCCCATCTGCAGCAGCGCCTCCTGGTACGCCTTGGCCACGGGGCTGCTGTTGAGCGCGAGCTGCAACTCGGTGCCGTTCTCTTCCTCGGCCGACGCCACGGTGAGCCAGCGGAACGGCCCCTGGCTGAAATCGGCCTTCTTCACAAAGCCCAGGACTTCGGTATAGAAGCGCAGCGCCTTCTCCTGGTCGTCCACATAGATGCTGGTCAGCTTGATCTTCACGGGTGTCTCCTCCGGTTCAGAATGTTCGCGGTGTGCCGCTCACAACGATGACGGATGGCGGAGGGAGAATGTGACGGAAGACGGCCAGTTAATGCCACTTTTGCCAGTCAAGATCATCTTCCGTTGCTTGGCCAGATTTAATTCTCTGGTCACGCTCATGTCGTAGTCGGCTCACCAGTCTTAACTCGCTCAGTAGATAGGTTCCGCCCCACCTTGGTCCAGTCCCATTGAAGATCAATCCAGAACCTGTAAAGTGCTCCTCGACGGCTCCGAGCACAGCCCCAATTGCTTTCAACGCCTCCTTGACGTCGTTTCGGCTAGCTGGTGCGAGCGGTTTGGCGGGCCTATCCCTAGCATGTTCCAGATCGTTATGGGCGATATGCCTATTTCGCCAATCTTGGGCGAATTTGATCCTGCCTTTTGCGTTTGTAACCAAGGTCTTCAATCCCGGAACTTGTTGACTAGCCGGGAACGCCAGCAGGGTATCGAGGGACAGGGTCTTCCTGTGGCCCACGGTTCGATTGTCGGCGAACTTGCAGAGGTGCAGGAGAGTTCGCTCCCACAACGCATCTTGGACCGACTTAAAGAACCCCGGAGCGACGCTATTCATCACGTCGAACTGTTCTTGGTTTTTGCCAAACATCTCGACATATTCGTCCCACTGCTGATGCAAAAGCACGCACTCGTTCCAGAGCAGGTGGTAAGTCACGCCGAGTTCAACACCCATTTTGTGTTTGTACTCGTCACGGCATTCATCGTAAGTTGGCATCATCACCCCCAAAAACCTATCTCTGCACGAGGAGCACTATGGCAAGGCACGCAATTACATTGAAAATCGCAAAGGGAATTGACGTTCAAAACGTCGACATCGAGATACAAGTGGAAAAGAACGGAAATCGCTTCGGAACAATAACGATCAGCAAAGGATCAATTGAGTGGCGTCCGGCAAAAGCTTGGTCTGGCGGCAAGAGCGAAGTTTCTCTGCCCTGGACAAAATTTGACAAAGTCATGCGGGACGTCTAGATCGACTATTTAATGTCCCGCCAGTTGGGGCCGAGGCCGAGTTCGGCGACGATGGGGACGGAGAACTCCGCGACGTGTTCCATCTCATGCTGGACGAAGGTCCGGAGCTCGTCGGCCTCTGCGGGGACAACGTCGAAGAGCAGTTCGTCGTGCACCTGGAGGGTCATGACGGAGCGCAGTTTGCGCTGGGCAATTTCTGCATGTATGCGCAGCATAGCGAGCTTGATGAGGTCGGCGGCGGTGCCCTGCAGCGGCGTATTGATGGCGGTGCGCTCGGCGAAGCCGCGCATGTTGGGGTTGCGCGACTGAATATCGGGAATCGGCCGGACGCGGCCAAAGTAAGTGCGCACGGCCTGGTCGCGACGCACAGTCTCCAGCGTCTCGTCGATGAAGCGGCGCACGCCCGCGTAGCGCTCAAAGTAGCGATCTATATATAGCCGGGCTTCCTTCTGCTCAATGCCAAGCTGCGCGGCGAGCCCAAACGGCGAGATGCCGTAGACGATGCCGAAGTTGACGGCCTTGGCGCGGTTGCGGGTTTCCTTATCGAGCTGGGCTACAGGTATGCCAAAAACCTCCGAGGCTGTCAGCGTGTGGATGTCCTGGCCAGTCCGATAGGCGTTGAGCAGCAGCGGGTCCTGCGAGAAGTGCGCCATCAGGCGCAGTTCGATCTGCGAGTAGTCAGCGGAGAGCAGCAGGTTGCCGGGCGCGGGGATAAAGGCAGCGCGAATCTCGCGGCCAAGCGCGGTGCGGATGGGGATGTTCTGCAGATTGGGATTCGTCGACGACAGCCGCCCCGTCGCAGTGCCCACCTGGTTGAAGGTGGTGTGCACGCGGCCTTCGGCGTCGACGAGCGTCGGAAGCGAGTCGAGATACGTCGACCGCAGCTTGGCGAGCTGGCGGTAGTCGAGCACAAGGCGCGGGACGGGGTGATGTTCGGCGAGTTCTTCGAGCACGTCCTGCGCGGTGGAGATGACCTTGCCCTTGCCGTACTTCAGCGGCTTGGGCAATTGCATCTTGTTGAAGAGCACGTCGCCGAGTTGCTTGGGCGAGTTGATGTTGAAGCGCAGCGGGGACTCCTGCGCGGCGGCTTGACCGGCCTGCGTGTAAATCTGGTCGGCGAGCGAGTCCATCTCGACGGCGAGGCGCGAGGACATTGCGGAGAGCTGCGCCGGATCGATGCGCACGCCTGCCTGCTCCATGCGGAGGAGGACGGAGACGAGCGGCAGGTCCATCGATTCGTAGATGTGGCGGAGCGGCTTTTCCGCCGAAGAGGAAGCAGATTCCTCCGCATTCGACTCACGTCGAACGCTGCGGAATGACAAGTCGGAGGTTGAAGCGGATGCCTGCGCCTCAGCGAACGTGCTGTCGCTCTCGGCGATCTGATCGGCGAAGACGTGGGCGAGGCGCACGATGGCGGCGGCGGCTTCTGCAAGGCGGTTGGGATCGTTGGGGTTGCTCTTCGTCGGCTGATGGACGAGCGCGCGGTTGGTGGAGCGCGCGGCGATGTCCGGCAGCGTGTGCGACGCATGCGTGGGATTGATGAGGTAGCTCTCGAGCATCACATCCGTGATCGCGCCGCGGAGGGTGACGTTGTGCGGAGCCAGGGCGCGCAGGACGGCTTTGAGATCGTGGACGAGCTTGGGCAGCTTTTCGTCTTCGAGCGCTACGCGCAGGCCGGGCGCATCGAGCGACGCCTCGAGTGCAGTGTTGCCATCGACGGAGAGACCGAGGCGGCAGGCGATCTGGTCCGGCGGAACTGCCGGGACTTGCGTGGAAACCGCTTTGGACTGCGCAGGTGCAGTTGCGAACAAGTCCATGTTTGCGGCGGGCGGCGGTTCGGGTTCGGCTTCGCTGGATTCGGGATCAGCTTCGGCGGCGGTCTCTTCGGCGATGGCTTGCGCGTCTTCAAAGATCGCGATGGCGAGGCCTTTTGCTTCCTTCCGGGCTGCGGCAAGCAATGCCGCGATCTCGGCGTTCCTGGGCTTCAGGTTGTAAGTCAGTGGTGTGGTGTCGGCGGCGGGGGCGAGCTCCTTGAGCAGTGTGGTGAACTCGAGTTCGGCGAAGAGATCGCGGCAGGCAGCGGCATCGGGTGGCTGCGTGCGCATCTCGTCGAGCGAGAACTCAATCGGCACTGCGGTGTGGATGGTGACGAGTTCCTTCGAGAGCAGGATGTTGTCGCGGTTGTTCTGTAGCGATTCGCGATACGTCTTGCGCTTGATGGAGTCGGGCTGCGCGACCGCGGCGTCGAGCGCGGACTCGACCGAACCGAACTGCTGGATGAGCTCGACGGACCCTTTGTCGCCGATGCCGGGCGCGCCGGGAATGTTGTCGATGGCGTCGCCGCGGAGCGCCATCACGTCGATGACGCGCTGGGGCGCGACGCCAAGCGCGGACTCGACGCCTGCGGGGTCGAGGACGAGGTTGTCTTTGGTCGGATTGAGGATGGAGACGTCGGCGTTGACGAGCTGCATCATGTCTTTGTCGGAGCTGACGACGAAGACGTGGTGGCCGAGCGCGGAGAGTTTGCAACTGAGCGTGCCGATCACGTCGTCGGCCTCGAAGCCTTCGTAGCTGAGGATCGGTATGCGGAAGGCTTCGAGCGCGCGGCGGATGAAGGGGAGCTGCTGGGTCAGGTCGGCGGGCATCTCCGTGCGGTTGGCCTTGTAGCCGGCGTACTCGACGGTGTCGAACTGCTGCGTCCTCACGTTCCACTTCTGCGTGGCCTTCATTTCGCGGGCGCGCTCGTCGCGGAAGACGGGGCCGGAGAGGTCGTAGACGGCGGCGAGGTACTCGGGCGCGAAGTCCTTGCGCAGCTTGTTGATCATGTTGACGAAGACATACGTGGCCGCAGTGGGCACACCGGTGCGCGTGGACATGGGCCGCTGCCGCTGCATCGCGTGGTAGGCGCGGAAGATGAAGGCCATCGAGTCCAGCAGGTAGATGGGCGGCTTGGCTGAGGTCTTTTCTGCGGTTTTCCTGGGGGGCGCCATTGCAGGCTTGAGGATACCAAGCTGCGATGGCGACTGTTTGCATCAGCGCTTGCCGCTGGGGTCGAACTGGAAGCATTGTTCCAGCGTGACGCCGAGGGCGAGGGCGACCTTGAAGGCGGTTTCGAGCGAGGGCGAGTACTTGTCCTGCTCGATGGCGATGACGGTCTGGCGAGTGACGCCGACCTGGTCGGCGAGGTCCTGCTGGGTCATCTCGCGGGCGGCGCGGAGCTCGCGGATCTGGTTGCGGATGGCGGGCATTAGAGGGCTCTCCGGTAGGCGATGAGCTGGGCGGCGGTCTTGGTAATGTCCGCGATGACGAGCATGCCGAAGAAGACGGAGAGGAAGTGGAGACTCATCCTGGCGCTGTCCAGGTGGAGATGGCCGATGGAGGCGTGGAACCAGAGAAGCGCGAGGCCGAGGAGCATGAGCGAGGCGAAGGTGAAGTAGCCGGCCCGATAGCCGCGCAGCTCGATGAGGCGGTCGCGCTCGTCGGTGAGACGGTTGCGGGTGTAGACGGCGATGACGGTCTGCAGAATGACCTGCAGGATGATGATGCCGATGATCATGGCGGCGACTTTGATCACGGAGTCGTGGCCGTGGAGGAAGAAGTAGGGAACATAGATGACGACCTCGGCGATGAGCGAAGCGTAGAGGGACTTTTCGCGATAGGAGAGCGAGGCCATGGGAGTAAAACCTCCATGTAAGAAATGTTTTACATTCGGACGGTAGCACCGTAGCGAGGTGATGTCAAATATTTCGTACATCGTGCCTTTCTGCTGCGGTAAGAAGGGGGCCACCCCCCTCCCTATCCAATTTTGCATAATCTTCATTCTGAAAGGTTTAGATGCCTTGTTCTAGATAGCAAAGCACTTAGCTGGAATCTCCCTTTTATTTCAAGAAGTAGGCTAAAAGCAGGAAGCCCGGCAATGAGCCGGGCTGTGGAGGTGTTTTCTTCACCTAGTTCTATTGTAGCGATCGGGGCATAACTAAAATGCCACTTCGGCGAGAAATATTTTTGCGGCGAAGGTAAGTGGATTGTGGGAGTTGGAGGAATGGAGCGGCGGGACGGGGCTTGACACCGAAATGCGGGGACTAGGTACTGGGGACTAGGGACTAGGAAGGATGCGAGGTGAAGGTTTCGGGTGAAAAGAAGCGGTGTATGCGCGGGCCGCAGCGGTAAAACCAGCCCGCAGCCAGGAGGAGGAGGGCGATGCGAAGGATGTATCCGGCCGAATCGACGAGGTAGTAGCGGAGGTAGAAGGAGGCGGCGAAGAGAGACATTGGCGCTCCTGCGAGAGCCGCGTTGTGAATTTCGTGTGCGAGCGAGAGGATCACGCGTGGCAGGAGGGTGAGGTCGTCTGCGGCCCAGAAGAGAAGATAGGCAGCGAAGAGACGGCTGACGACGCGGATGAGTTGGAGATGGGTGGTGGGCGCGTCGGGTGAGGTGGGGTCGGGCATGATGGTCCTCGGCGATGGAGTGGATGCGGGAGAAGTTTACATGTGAAGCGGGCGCGAGGAGTGGGGCGAGGCTGCAGCGGTGAAATTAGACTTTTTGGTAGTGGGTCAGTTTGAAAAAAGATGACCTCAGGGGCTAAAGCCCAACCTTAGATTGGCACGCTGATGGCGTGGCTGAAGCCACGCTCTTTGAAAGCAGAATTCAAACTGGTCCACTACCGACTTTTTCTATGCGGTAGCGGGCTGAAGATCCGGAGCGCATATGCCAAGTCCTGAGATGAATGTCGCGATCGATTTTCTTCGCAAGCGCAAGAACGCGCGCGCCGGCGATCGGCAGCCGCCGCTCGAGGAGGTGCGCAAGAGTTTTGCGCCGGTGGGTCATCTGCGCCCGATTCCGGAGGACGTTGCCGTGAGCGCAGCGGACGCGAATGGCGTTCGGTCGTTCTGGCTGACGGCGCCCGGCACCGCGGAGTCGTCCAAGGTGATTTTCTACCTGCATGGGGGGGATACAGCCGCGGCGGGCTGAGCAGTCATGGGCCGCTGGCCGCCACCCTGGGCCGCGCGCTTTCGCGCAGAGTGTTTTTGGTCGAGTACCGCCTGGCGCCGGAGTGTCCTTTTCCCTGCGCGTATGACGACGCGGTGGCGGCATGGCGGTGGCTGGTTTCGGCGGGCGGGGTCGATGCCGGTTCGGTGATCGTCGCCGGCGATTCGGCCGGAGGTGGGTTGGGGCTGGCGCTGATGCACACCTTGCGCGACGGAGGCGAAGCGCTTCCCTCGGCCGCGTTGCTGATGTCGCCGTATGTGGACCTGACAAGCTCGGGCGTGTCGATGGTCGAGCGCGCGGAGCAGGACCCGGGCCTGACGCCGGAGTACATGCGCGACACGGCGGCGATGTACCTGAACGGCGCCGATGCGCGCGACCCGAGGGCGTCTCCGCTGTTTGCGTCGCAGGCGGGACTGCCGCCGATGCTGATTCAGGTGGGGAGCGCCGAGATACTCTTCAGCGACTCCGAGCGGCTGGCCCGCGCGGCGGCGGAGGCCGGCGTGGAGGTGGTGCTCGACGTTGCCGAGGACCTGCCGCACGTGTACCACGGCGCGCTGGATGCGCCGGAGACGATGCGGGCGGTGGCGCAGATGGCGGAATTTGCGAAGAGGGTTGGGTGAGGGTGGGCGCGGCGCGGGGCTAGGCGGCAGCGGCAGGCGGGGGCGGACGCAGCATGCCCATGGCGCGATTGATGGATTCCGCCATGCGCTCGCCGGGGCGATGGGTGATCTTGACACCCTTCGCGGTGAGGCAGCAAACCTCATATCGATTGTTTCGTTGTGCCATGGCTACGTGGATCTGATTGGAACGCATCGTGTGACTCCTATGTAAGAACAACGTGTGATCCAGCCGCATGGCCGAGGAGAGGCAGGATGCGGATGAAGATTGCTCGGCCTGCCGCGCGAATTATTCGGAAAACGGCATGCCGAAGCAGAGCGTCGCGGTGCGGGGAGGGCGGTGCGACTCGCCGATGATGGTGGCGGTCATGCCCATCTCGCGCCACAGGCGCAGCGCGCCGGCGTTCATGTAGAGCAGCCGCGTCTGCTCGGTGGATGTGCCGCGGGCGGAGTAAACGCTGATGCGGTTCAG
>DATNEM010000246.1:0-16030 GCA_035552995.1 Acidobacteriaceae bacterium
CCCGGCCTGCCTCGCCCACCCAAACATCGCCTTCGGTCGGCCGGTCCAGCGCAGCCAGCAAGTGCAGCAGCGAACTCTTGCCCGACCCGCTCTCCCCCACAATCGCCACCATCTCGCCGGCTTGTACCTCAAAGTTCAGCCTGCGGAACAGCACGACTGCGCCTTTTTGTTTGTCCTTCCGCGGCGCAGCGGAGGAATGTGCTTGTCCGATCCTCCCTCCGCGCGCAACCCCGCCACTCACCCCCGGATAAATCTTCGCCAGGTTTTCAGCTCTTAGCATCACAGCAATAGTCGCCGAACCACCCTAACCCTGTCATCCCTGGGCGCGAGATGGTTCCTTTTCGTCGTCGCCGCAAGATTTTCTCGCCGAATTCTCGAGTCTCGGCCGCACAGAAAGCAGTCTAATTCCTACGAATGGCATCGGCAGCCCTCCCCATGGATGACGTTGAGGCGCGGCACGCGGCAGAGGACCGCGTGTGGAAGCCGCGCGCCGGCCAGTGGGCCATCGCGATCACCGTCACGCTGGCGACGTTCATGGAGGTGCTGGACACCTCGATCGCCAACGTCGCCCTGCCGCACATCGCCGGCTCGCTGAGCGCCAGCGAGAACGAAGCGACCTGGGTGCTGACCAGCTATCTAGTCTCAAACGCGATCATCCTGCCGGCTTCGGCGTACCTGATCGGCTTCGTCGGGCGCAAGCGCTTTTACATGATCTGCGTGGTGCTGTTTGGCATCAGTTCCATGATGTGCGGCTTCGCGCCTTCGCTGGGTGCGCTGATCTTCTTCCGCGTACTGCAGGGTGCGGGGGGCGGCGGCCTGGCCCCGAGCGAGCAGGCAATTCTTGCCGACACGTTCTCGCCGAAGCAACGCGGGCAGGCCTTCGCGCTCTACGGATTTGCCGTGGTGTGCGCGCCTGCGATCGGCCCAACGCTGGGCGGGTGGATTACCGACAACTTCAACTGGCGCTGGATCTTCTTCATCAACATTCCGGTCGCCCTTCTCAGCCTCTACCTGACGAACAGGCTGGTGGAAGACCCGCCGCACATCCGCCGATCCGTGGAAAAGACCCACCGCGAAGGTTTGAAGTTCGACTACTTCGGCTTCGGGCTGCTGGCCGCGGCGTTCGGCTCGCTCGAATTTCTTCTCGACAAGGGGCAGGAGGATGACTGGTTCGCATCGCACGTCATCGTCTTCTTCACCGTCCTGTGCGTCTGTTCGCTGGTGACGCTGATCCTGTGGGAGCTCTACGAACTGAAGCTGAAGAAGCGGCCCATCCTGAACCTGACCCTCTTCGAGCGGCGCACCTTCGCGATCCCGTTTGTGCTGATGTTTGTGCTGGGCTTCACTCTGTACGGGACGACTGTTCTCATTCCGCAACTGGTGCAGACGCTGCTGGGGTATACCGCCGAGCTGGCGGGCCTCGTGATCTCGCCCGGCGCCTTCTTCATCCTGCTGATGATGCCGATCGTTGGGTTTCTGGTCGGCAAAGTCGATCCGCGCTACCTGATCTGCTACGGCTTCACCATGCTGGGCCTGTCGATGCTGGCGATGCATACCTTCTCGCTGGGGTCGAGCTTCACGTACATCATGTGGGTGCGCGTGCTGCAGGCATCAGGGCTGGCATTCCTCTTCATTCCCATCAACACAATCAGCTATGTCGGCGTGCCCCGCGAGCAAAACAACGACGTCTCGGGGCTGACGAACCTGGCGCGCAACATTGGCGGCTCGACCGGCACCGCATTTATCGCAACCATGCTGGCGCGGCGGTCGCAAACGCACCAGGCCCAGATGGTACGCTATCTGCTGCCGGGCAATGAAGCTTTCCGCAATCAGGTGAACCGGCTGAAGGGACTCTTCCACGGCGGCGGCAACGGCGCGGCCTACGGGTTTGGCGGGAAACTGTCAGGCAATCTGCATACGGCGCAGACGTTTATCTATGACCAGTTGCGCCGCCAGTCGGCAATGCTGGCGTACCTGGACATCGTCGCGGTGTTTGCGGTGTTCTGCGCGTGCATGATCCCGCTGGTGCTGGCGATCGGCAAACAGAAGCCCGGCCACGGCGAGATGGGTCATTAGGAACCGATATTCGCGCGAGACGTTGCACCCATGGTTCGGTATGCTGCATTTCGAGATTTCCGCGTTACGTTTCCGGTATTCTGAAGTTGATCCCTAAAACGGATGAATCAACTGCGGTGAAGGAGTAGTGGAGATGGCGGAGACGACGGAGAAGGCGAAAAAGGCGAAGGCGCCGGCGAAGCCGCGCGCGACGGCAGGAACGAAAAAGACGGCGGCGAAGAAGGCAGACGGATCGGTTCCAGAGGTAAACGGTGCAGCGGCGGGGACGACGCAGTCCGTTTACGTCCCTACGCACGAAGAGATTGCTGTTTTGGCTCGGGAGTATTGGGAGCAGCGCGGCCGCACGCACGGAAATCACGTCCAGGACTGGCTGCGCGCCGAGCAGGACCTGATGAAGATGGCGTCGTAAGCAGCGCCTGGTAACGATAGTTCGGGTTTTTAAGCAGGCTCGGCCGGTGCAGTTGGCCGGGCCGTTTTGTTTTTGCCACTTGCCGTGCGGACCGGAGCGCGGGCTGCTAGGCTGGCGTGCGGGAGTTGCACGTGAAGCAAATGCTGGGTAGAACGCTGGGTGGGATGCTGATTGCGGCGCTCGCGCTCTACGCCGGAGACTGGTGTGTCTGGAAAATACGCGTAGAGCGCGGCAGCGGCATGGGAGCGGTGAGCGTCGGTGTGATGATCGGGACGCCGCTGAAGGGCGACAAGGAAGAGTTTGACTGGGCAGGCGTGCAGGCGGTGGACTGCAGCCGGTCGCTTTTCCCACACGCGGCCGGGTATGCCTGCTGGTGGCTCGCGCGGCAGAAGACGATCGAGGAGAAATGACCCAACTAAAAGATTGTTGCAGGAGAGGAGGGTGGCATATACAATTTGTATATGCCAAAGGATCGGAGCTGACTCATGCAGCGAAGGGCCAAAGTCTTCATGAATAATCGCAGCCAGGCCGTGCGGCTGCCGAAGCCGTTCCAGTTTGCCGTTTCCGAGGTCTTTATCCGCAAGCAAGGGGATGACGTCGTTCTTTCCTCACGACCAGCGAATTGGTCAGACTATCTCAATTCGGGGCCGGTAGCGTCGAAGGAGTTTATGGAGGGAATAGAGGACCTGCCCCTTCAGGAGCGCGACTTCTGATTCCCGCCTACATGCTTGATACGGACATCTCTTCCTACGTAATGAAGCGATCTTCCCCACCACTCTTGAAGAAGCTTCTGACCATTCCGCTGGGTCAAATCTCCATCTCAGCCATTACGAAATCGGAATTGATGTACGGAGTTGATATATCGCCACGGCCGCAACAGGATAGATCGGCTCTTGACGCCTATCTTGACTATGTGCGGGTGCTCGACTATCCCGGCGAAGCGGCAGATCATTACGGGAAGATACGGGCAGAACTTAGGCGGCGTGGGACGATCATTGGCGCGAACGATTTGCTCATCGCGGCTCACGCGCGGTCAGCTGGATTGATCCTGATCACAAATAACACGCGGGAATTCAAACGTGTGCCGGGCCTGCTCCTGGAAAACTGGAGCAAGGAGTAAGGACATCGCAGCGACGGCTCAACGCACCGTGATGAGTTGCGTCGCGTACGGCGCGAGATCGAGCTTCACAGCTACGGAACCTTTGCCCGGAGTTGCGGTCAGTGGTGAAAGCGCTCCGGTCGCCGGGTCCCATGACTCAGCCGTATGCCCTGCGCTGCGCAAGGTGACGGTGCGTGCTGCTGGCTGAGCGCCTTCGTTGAAGAAGAAGTAGACGTCGGCATCTTTCAGGCGACGGGTAAGGACCTTGATCGCGGTGTCGGGTGTATCGAGCGTGACCTCGCGCACCGGCACGACTTTGCTCAGTGCGGATTCAATGGCCGCGGGGACTGCCTGCGGAGCAGGCGGGGCGGCGGGCGGTTGTCCAGGCGGTGTCGGCGTAGGCGGAAGCTCGGCTGAAGTCTCGACGGTGGCGAAGGAGAAATCCGCGGGCGTCGCGGCGCGCGCGTCGAGGATGGTCTTCGCGTAAATCTGCGATGGCGTCCGGCCAAGGAAGAGGACATGGCCGCCGCCTTTGGCGAAGGCGCGCAGGCGGTCGAGTTCAGCCGTGGAGAGAACCAACGCGGACGGAATGATGACGGTGCGATACGCATTGCCGCTGTCCGTGGTGAGCGTGCCAGGGCCAGCCTTCAGGTCGGTGGCGAGCGCGTCGAGGTTGATGATGTCGAAATCGATCTGGCGCTCGGCGAGCATCTGCTCGGTGGCGACGAATTGCGTGTCGGCATCGCGGTCGTTCATCCACATGGAACTCGATGGAATGTAGAGCGCGACCGAGGCCGCAGGCCGGCCCATGCTAAGTGCATAGCTGACGCGGCGCGTGTAGTCCATCAGCGCAGGCCAGCCTGGATCGCGCATGACGGCGGAAGGGCCGCCGCGGCGCAGAGGCGCGGCAGTGCTGGATGTGGATGCAGCGTTCGCACTGGCGGCTCCGGCAGTTTCCGGCCGTGTCGCCGAGTAGAACATCGTCTCCACCAGATTCACTCCCCGCACCAGCTGCTCGTTGATGATGTAGCGGGCCTGCGTGATGTCCGGCGCGGGGCGATATGCTGCGAAGCTCTCCGTGAACGCGCGCGGACGGCCATAGATGTGCGCGGCGGACGCGGCGAGGCGCGGGTAATCAGAGATGGTGTCGGTCCAGATCTGGTGCCAGATCGCGTCGATGCCGGGCACCTCGACGTACTTCATGTCGCGCACGAAATCGCCCTCGGAGCGCGTGAGGTCCATCTCCATCTCTTCATGATTGAGGTGGACCTGGTATGCGACGCCGTGCTCGGCGCACCAGACACCCTGCGGCTTGAAGAATCCCTCTTCAAACATGCGCGAGAAGACGTCGTAGTAATCGCCCTTGGCGCGGAGTTCCTTATCGCTAAGCTGCGCAGTGGCGATGGCCGGCCCTGCGGGGATGAATGCCGGATCGGACCTTGGGGTGGCTGAGGCGGGGCGCGTAGATGCCGCGGTAGCGGCCGGGCGCGCCGCGGGCCGCCGGCCTGTGAACTGCGAGAGCAGGAGCGCGCCGAGATACGGGCGGATGTCATACCCCTTGATCTTCTCGAAGGCGGCGAAGAACTCCGGCGTCCACGGCAGCCCGGAGATGGAATAGTCCGGCTCATCGCCGCGGAATCCCAGGATGGTTGTGCCGAACAACTCCGGCATGGCCTTGTAGTAACCGTCATGGGTGGCCTGGATGTAAGCGGCTGTGGCGGCGGGCGAGAGATAGTCCTCAAGCGGCTGCGATGAGTCCTTGGTGTGCTTGGGATTGGTGTCGCTCTTGGTGGGTGAGGTGCGGAAGACGTGCTCGACAATGGCGATCGTGGAGTCTGTGGCTGCGGAAAAGCGAATGCTGCCGTTGGCGATTGCGACAGGTGTGCGCTCACCGGTGGAGGAGATGGCGACGGCGGCGACGGCTTCGGGCGAGACGGCCTGATCGAGCGTTGTACCGGCCTTGACCGGGATGCGCTGTGCGATAGTGAGCGCCTGCATGCTGAGGTCGTGTTTGGCGCCGGATTGCGCGAAGATACCGCCCGCGAAGCCGGAGGGATAGCCGATATCGTCGACGATCCACACTTTCATATCGCGCTTCTTTGCCTCTTCAGCAAACTGTTTGAAGAAGGCGAAATATCCGGGCGAGAGATACGTGGCGCTCATGCCGCCGCCTGCCTGTGCGGTGACGGCGTGAAAGCCGAGCGACTTCATGGTGTCGAGGTCATGCGCGAGCGATTCGATCGTGACCGCGCCGTTCATACCGAAGTACGGCTCCGGGCCATATTCGGCAGGCGGGTTGGCCCACGCAGCCTTCACCTGCGCGGCGGTCGGCATCTCGATCTTCTGCCATGCGTGGTTGCCCGCGGGCGGAGCGGCGGAAACCTGCGCAAGCGCTGCGATGGGCGCGAGCGCGAATGAACACGCGACGATGGCGGCTACAAATTTAAAGCTCATATCCTGCAACTCCCCTCAATAGCTTCCCAAAACCACGCGCACAACGGCGCCCTTGCCGCCGAAGTTCAGGCCGTAATCGGTCTCATCGCCGTTCCACAGCCGCTGCCGCACCCATGTCGTTCCGTCGTAACGGCCTTCTTCCACCTTCAACATCTGCGGCTGCTTGCCTCGGGAGACGACCGGCAGGGCGAACTGAACGCGGCAGTCGATCCCGGCGACGAGAAATTCATTTGGGCCAAGCGAAGCAACAACGGCGCGCCCCTCGTGCAGAGAACGGGTATCCGACGTCGTTGAAACTGGCGCCGCGTCCGCTGACGCGGGTGGAAAATCAACCACGACCCGCCAGGCCGCGTTCGCAGGCGCGGTGGGGGCGGAGGCAGGCCCATCGAGCGCCAGCGGCATTCCCTGGGGGCTGAAGGCGAGTTCCTTCTGCGAAATGCCTTCTTCTTCGACCGCCGTCTGCAGCTTGCCGGAAAACTGCAAGGCCGCAAGTTCCTGCGCGAAGCTGCCCAGCAGCGCGAAGCCGTTGATCTGCGCCAGCGATTCCGCGCTGGGCTGCGTGATGTTGAGCCGGTCGAGGCCGAAGTTCGCAAACCCGGTCGCGCCCTCGCCCAGCGCGTAATACAGATAGCGTGCATAGCCGATCGCGCCGGGGAATGGCTCGAAGCCGAGGCTCTCGGGAATCAGCAGCGGATTGTCCGCGCGATGGAAATCGCGCATCACCGCGCGGTAGCGGTCCGGGCTTGGCACGTAGATGTCCGGCGCCAGCAGGTCGATCGCTGGCGCCTCGGCCTTCCACACCGCGAACATGTTGATGGTGGGGCCGCCGGAGGGGTAATCGTCGCCGGGAACCGTCGTGACCGGAAACGCGCGTGGACTCTCCAGCCAGTTGTTGACGTACATGGGCAGCGCCAGTTCGCGTTTGCCCGCTTCGGCCACGGCGTTGATGTAACGCGCGACGCTCCACGCCGCGAAGGTCTCGTCCGCATCCGGGCCGAAGACCTGCGACCATGTGCCGGTGCTCGTCTTGTGCAGAGCACGCAGCAGATCGGCCGGAACCTGCGCGTCGAAAAACTTCTGCGCCATGGGAGAGAAGTCGCGAACCAGGCCCAGCGAGCCGGACTCATTCTCCACTTGCATCATGATGACGGTGTGCTGCGGGTCAGCCTCGCGCAGATGTCGCATCAGCGCGGCAAAGGCGGCCGAATCCGCCGCGAGGTTGGCCGGCGCGTTCGGGCTGAGCACATCGATCGGTACGCCCGTGCGCGAGAGCATCCGAGGATACGTCGCCGTGTCGGACTTTACCCAGTCCGGCACGTAATGCATCTTGCCGTTCTTCCATGTCCCGAACCAGAGCAGGACGAGGCGCACATTGTGCTCGCGCGCCTGGACAAGAATCTGATCGACCACGGAAAAGTCGAACTGGCCTTTGCGCGGCTCCAACTGCTCCCAGTAAACCGGGACTTCGAGGGTGTTCAATTTAAGCGCGGCCGCAGCAGGCCACACGGCGCGCAGGCGGTCCGGCCAGCCGGAGGAGTTGTCCACCTGCGCGCCCAGCAGAAAATAAGGCTGGCCATCTACCATCAGCGTGCTGCGGCCATGCTCGGTCATAAGCCGGGGAACGTCATGAGACTGCAATGGGCCTGCCCCAGCCTGCGCGGCTGCCCGGAAATGTCCCGCCGTGAGTAGCTCAAGCGCCAGCAGCAGCAGCGGAGGCGGGGAAAATTGCAATCGTTTTGACAGTTTGTTCATCGTGTCCCAGGAGTCCCAAACGGCTGAGCGCGAGAAAAGCAGACGACAAGCGTTATACATCGCGGCCAATGCCTCTGGAAACATTTCCTCTTTTGAAAACCATTCTCCTCTCCCAATAGGTCATGTGGACCTACCACTTGCACGACAGTGCCGCGGGAAAGACATACACTGGAGAGGTAGCACCTCCGCGCCACCCTATCCATGAGTCCTGGGCCCCAACCCGCCGCGCCGCGCGCCCCGCTGCACTTCCTCGGTTTGGCTTGCGCCGTCAGCGTATCCAGCCTCTATTTCAATCAGCCGCTGCTCGCTGAGATGGCGCAGAGCTTCCACGCCACCGCCGCGCATGTGGGTCTGGTCGCCGTTGCGACGCAGGTGGGCTATGCGGCCGGACTGCTTTTCTTCGTTCCACTGGGGGATATCCTGGAGCGCCGCCGGCTGATGCTCCGCATGTATGCCGCCGTGGCGCTGGCGCTGCTGGTGGTTGCGCTCGCGCCGACACTCAGCTGCGTGATCGCCGCCAGCGTTCTGCTGGGTATGGTCGCGTCCGTAACGCACGTTGTGCTGCCCATTGCGCCGGACCTGGTGGCGGAAAAAGAGCGCGGTCGCGCCATCGGGACGGTGATGATGGGGCTGCTGCTCGGCATCCTGCTGGCGCGCACCTTCGCCGGATGGGTGAGCCGCGTGCCCGGGTGGGTGCTACGTACGCGCGGCATCGTTCCTGCGCATGCAAGCGCCGCGGCACACACAGGAATGCTCGCCGACGGCTGGCGGTACGTTTTTTTTATCGCGGCGATAGTTAGCGCTTTCTTTGTGCCTTTGATCCGCCGCGTAATGCCGGAGCTCAAGCCAACGCAGGACCTCGGCTATCGCGAGGCGATGGAGTCCCTCTGGACGCTCTTCCGCACGCAGCCGCTTCTGCGCGAGTCCAGCCTGATCGGCGCCCTCGTCTTCGCCTCGTTCAGCTGCTTCTGGACCACACTGGCATTTTTCCTCAGCAGTCATTACGGCCTCGGCGCAGGAGTGGCCGGCAGCTTCGGCCTGATCGGCGCAGCCGGCGCGCTCGTGGCACCGCTTGCAGGGCGCTTGTCGGACCGGCGCGGAGTGCGCTGGGTTCTGACCGCCGGCGTCTCCACCCTCGCATTCTCCTATGTGCTGCTATGGGCAGGCGAGCGTTCGCAGGTTCCGTTTGTCGCGCACATCGCCATCCTGGTCATCGGCGTCATCGTGCTGGACATCGGCGCGCAACTGACGCAGGTGGCTAACCAGACCCGCATCTTCGGCCTGGTTCCTTCGGCACGCAGCCGGCTGAACACGGTCTACATGACGGTGTATTTCGGTGGTGCAGCGATCGGCTCAGCGGTCTCCGCGGCGGTGTGGGCGCGCTATCAGTGGAATGGCGTCTGCGCCATGGCCCTGGGCTTCATCGCTCTTGCCGGATTGCGGCTGGCGCTGGGCACGCGCGAGCGCACTGTCGCTGCCGAGCCGCTGACCGCCGAGGCGCTCGCCGAGCACGCAGCAATCGAGACAGTGCTGGAAGTTTGACCCGGCGTAGAATGTCGGTCGATGCCATTTGATCCAGCAAAGCGGAAGAGCGGAATCATCCACGCCACGGCTCTCACGTTCTTGATCGCCGTTACTTGTGGTGCCGCGCAATCGTCAGCGGCCGATGACCCACCGCATTTTGCTGTGGCCTCGGTGCGTCTCAGTCCGCCGGACGCAGCAATCACGTCTTTCAGTCCACGAGGTTCTTTGACCTTTAGCGCGACGGGCGCACCCTTGATGGGCCTGTTCGCTACGGCCTTCGGCGTAACACCGTCGCAGGTCTCCGGCCTCCCGCAGTGGGCCCAGACGACCCGCTACGATGTATCCGCGAAGCCGGACGGTGACAAGCCACTCGATGGTGAGGCTTTTCGAGTGGCTTTGCAGCAGTTGCTCAAGGACCGCTTGCATCTTGCATTCCATCGCGAGAGCAAGTTGACGGAGGGCTATCGTCTTGTCGTCGCCAAAGGGGGTCCCAAGCTGATGCCCAGCCACGGTGGTTTTCCTGGCCGCACTGAGGTCGATCGCGATGGCACATATGCTTACAACGTCACGTTGCACGACTTTGCCACCAGTCTTGATTCTTTCGTGGGTGGCTACCCTGTAGTGGATCAGACCGGGATCAAGGGCAAGTTTAAGATCAATCTGAAATTCGCAACTACTGAAAGCGAAGATTCACCGCTGCCTTCTGTCTTCACCGCTGTCCAGGAGCAGCTTGGTCTGAAGCTGGAACGTGCGAAGGTGCCACTCGACATCATCGTCATCGATCACATCGACCGCGAGCCGACTGAGAACTAGCACTTCAGTACGCTATCGCTGCAGCAAATCGACCGGCCGGTTTACATCTTCAATGCGGAAGAAGGTCGCAAGCGCAGGATGTTTCTTCGCGACGGCCCGATACATCTCCCACGCCACGCGCCGGTAGCTGAAGTGGCCGGCGACGGCGGAACGCAACTCCGAGATGTAGAGCGCCTCGGCAAAGTCCATCTTGAACATCGCGCGCACGCGCGTGCCCAGCGGCAGCAGGTACGCCGCGGACTCCGGCTGGCCCGCATCGCGCAGTGCGCGATGCGCGGTGAAGGCCGCATCCATCGCAGCCTTGTATGTGCCCGCAAGTCCGGCTTGGGCGAGCGTGGGCTGGCCCGGACAGATCGGCTCTTCGTAGCCGTGCGCATCGGTCCACGACTGGATCAGCTGAATGCAGCGGCGATGGCGATGCATATCGCGAAATCCGCCGATGTCCATAAGGATGTCGAACCGCAGATTGTGCCCGGAGGAGAACGCGCGCAGCAACTCATCGTGCCGCCCGCGGTGCTTTGTGCCCAATCCGCAAATCTCATCCACGCGCCTGGCAGGAAGTGCGGATACGGCTAGTTGCAGTTGCCGCCACGAGTAGTGGCACTCCGGATAGAGCAGGGAGGTGGCCAGTTCGATCTCGAGCGAAGCGGAGTCTTCCACCAGATCGACTACCGGCGCAGGCTCAATCGTCTGGCCGGACATCAGTTCCGCTGCTGTAGCGCGAAGCTCTGCGCGCGTCGTCATCGCGTAGTCGTTCGGCGCGGCATACTTTACCAGCGTGGGCGCGGTCTTCACCTCGCGCAGCAAAATGTCGGTGACGCGGCAGCCGCAGGCGTCGTCGACCGAGGAGACCTCGTTACAGAGCACCTGCGCCTCGGCGTGGTGAACATTCCATGCCGGCCCGGCCGCGGCGGCGCGCAGTTTTTCACCCAGCGTGCGCACCTCGGCGTATTCGCTCGAAAGCAGACGCGAGATCTGGGACTCCAGCGTGCGCGCGCTGACGATCTGGCCGAGCGAAGTGTTGGTCGCCAGCGGCAGCAGGTAGCGGGCGACATCGAAGGCGCGGGCCTTGAGGGTGCGCAGGTAGGCATCCTCCTTCATGCCTTCGGGCTGCGGAATGGCTGCCTTCAACGCGTCGGTCATTTTGGCGCCGACGCTGTCATACGCGGCGAAGAGCGCCTCGACGGCGGCAGTGTAGGCGCGGCGCTGCTCGCCTTCGAGCGCAGGCGTATACCAGCCGGATTTGCGGAAGTTCTGATAGCGCGTAGAGCGTTCCTGGCCATCCCAGCGCTGCTCGTCGACGAGTGCGATCGCCGCCAGCAGCGATAACCGCTCCACGGCGAAGGGGATATGCGCGAGGTCCGCGATGGAGCGGTGGCCGTACTGGAAGTAAAAGGTGTTGAGGAACTGCTCCGCGCGCTGCGAGGAGATTTCCGCCAGCGACTCGCGCATGGATAGCGACGAGCGCGAATACTTGGCCATGGCGTATGCCAGCACTTCGGGATCGGCACCGTGGATGGCGTAGACATCGGTCTCGGAGGGGGACGCTGCGTCGTGCGTAGCACTACCTGTAGGTGCGGACTTCGTTTCGGGCGTAGCTGGAATCGTCGTGTCGGGCATGTCGAAGCAAAGGATATGCCATCGATGGCTGAGGAAACCGGGGAAGATTCAGACACAAGAATGCGGCTGAAGCTCACCGGAACTCCGGCGCGGCTCCAGCCGCTCACTCGGGGCACGACTACTTCGGAGAAACCACCACGATCATAAACGTGCCCGCCTTGGGCCGCGGACGGCCGCCGCCCGGCTCTGCCGCATTCATCTCCGCCGTGGGCATAAAGATCTTGTGCGAACTCGGGTCGATGGTCATGGTTCGGGCGGCTGCCGGAGTCTTGACCGTCTGCTCCACTGCCCACTCGCCACTCTTTTTGCTTGCGACCGTCAACGCGCCGTCGCCCGTCGAAGCAAACGCCTGCCCGTTCGCGAAGCCGGTCGCGTCCACTCCTGCGCCGATCGGCAACGACGCCTCCACCTTGCCGGTATCCGTGTTCATCGCGACCAGCATCTGCGGCTTGCGGCAGCCGATGAAGAGCAATTGCTCCGCCGGATCGATCGCCATGCCGACTGGCTGTCCGCCCGGCGCGACAGGCCAGCGCGCCAGCACCTTGGCGGCCTTGATGTCCACCACGGCGACCGTGTTCTTGTCCTCAAGGTTGACGTAGACCTTGCCCGAGCCGTCGGTGGCGAGGAACTCCGGCGCGCCGCCGAGCTGGATCGGCGTATCAATCTTGCCATTCGGGTCCATTTCCGGCTTGATGACCATCAGCGCATTGCCGTCGCCGGAGACTGCGAGCACGCGGTCCTGCTTCGCGTCATAGATGATGCCGTCAGAGTCGGGCATCGCAGCAAGCTTGCCAAGCACGGAATACGTTTTAAGGTCGAACACGATGATCGTGCCCGAGCCGCCGCCGTCCGTGATGAAGCCGCGGTTGAGCTTCGGCACGATGGCCACGCCGTGCGACCTGGTCTGGCCGGGGATGTCGCCCAGCACCTTGCCTGTCTCTTCATCGATGACCTGCGTATGGGTGCTGCGGGTGACGAAGAGGCGGTGCGTCGCGGGATCGGCCGTTACATAGTCCCATGCGCCATCGCCGCCGATGTGCAGTGTGTTGGTTACGTCCCAATGGGTTTGCGCCCTCAGTTGGGGCGCGCTGAACGCCGTCATCACTCCCAGCCACACCGCCGCTGTCCTGAATCCTGGTCGCATTTGTCGATTCCGCCTGTGAGTGAGATGTGCCTGCCACGTGCCCTTAGGCATGCCTGAAAAAGGTATCACCGCGAGTATTAAGGCAGGCTGAATGCGGAAGCGCAGTTCGCCGGACGGCTGCAACTTCGTATAATCAGGTCGGTTCCGAAGGAGAATGCGTGTGAGCGGATTGGGTTCGCTAAAAGGACGAGTGGCGCTGGTGACGGGCGCTTCGCAGGGGATTGGCCGGGCATGCGCGATGGAGCTGGCGCGGATGGGCGCGACGGTCGCGCTGTGTGCGCGCAATGAGGCCAAGCTGGCCGAGGTCGCCGGCGAGATCAATGGCCGCAGGGGTGCAGCGGCCGAGGCTGAAGGTGAGTTGGAGGATGTGGCGGCAATTGCGGGAGGTGCGTCGAGTGCCGACATTGCCGGTACCGAAGCTCAAGTCGAATCCGCAACGGGAGCGAGCGGAGGCCGGGCACACGTCTTTGCGCTGGACGTGGGCAGTGAGGATTCGATCAAGGCATGCGTCAAGGCTGTCATCGCGAAGCTCGGTAAGGTGGAGATTCTCGTCAACAATGCGGGTATCACACGCGACATCCTCTCTATGCGTATGAAGCGCGCGGACTGGGATGAAGTGCTCACGACCAATCTCACCGGGGCGTTCCTGATGTCGCAGGCGGTGATGAGTTCCATGCTGAAGGCGCGGTGGGGACGGATCATCAATATCACCAGCGTCGTCGGCGAGACCGGACAGGCGGGCCAGGCGAATTATGCCGCTTCCAAGGCTGGCCTGATCGGGCTGACCAAGTCGCTGGCTCGCGAGCTGGCCAGCCGCGGCATCACCGTGAACGCGGTCGCCCCAGGCTACATTGAAACGGCGATGACAGCTGTGCTGAACGATGAGCAGAAAGCCGCCATGACCATACAGATTCCGCTGGGCCGCGGAGGCACGGACCGCGACATCGCCGCTGCCGTGGGCTTCCTGGCCAGCGAAGGCGCCGGCTACATCACCGGGCACACGCTGGACGTAAATGGCGGAATGTACATGGGCTGATCTGGCGAATTGGAACTTAGGCTCCGTGAGTGCGGAAAGGGCTCTCTATTTCGATACCGGCTATCTTCTGCCCATGATTCAGGTCTTCCGACAAGATCGTCTGCGCACCGGCTTTGAGTGCTGAGGCGCAGATCAAAGCGTCCCAGAAACTGATTCCGCTTTCGTCCTCAATACGGCAGGCCATCATCACCTCAGTTGGCCCAGTGCTGATGCACCACCCGCTGAAGTCCTCAACGATCTGGCGTGCCGCGCCCTTCGGCAGCGGTTTCGCCAGCTTTCGGGTTGCATTGACATAGAACTCCTGGAGCACTTGCGGGCTCAAAGCGAGCGAACCCGATTTCGCGAGCGCCAGCAAGCGGGCGGAGGCAGCCGAACGCTTCATCGGCTCATCCTCATCGTGCGCGTAGATAAGAATATTCGTATCTACGAAGGTTTTAGCGTTCATGGAGAGAGTCCCTGCTTGCGTAAGGACCTCCGCCCAAGTGATATCCGTGCTTCAGCCGCGCGGCTATGGATGCGATAGCCTGTTCGCGCGCCTGGTCCTCGTTCACCAGGACTTCCACCTGTTCCGCGAGCATTCCACTGATCGAGGTGGACCGTTTCGCCGCTAGAATTTTGGCTTGCATAACAACCCGCGTGTCAAGACTGATTGTGATGTTCTGCTTCTTGATCTGTCCCATTTAGCTACCCCGTCCACGGTACACGCAAATACGTGCTACACGTATTATAGGTGTTGCTGTGGATTGGAACAAAACCCACATAAACGCCGCGCACCCTTGGAACCTCCTGTGGTTCGTGAACTTTCCCCGTAACACGAAATAGTCATTGACCTCGTCCCCGGCCATGGTTACTTTGTGGTCAATGGCTGACATGCAAACAATATCCGCAACATCGGCAACGATCCCGGCAGCAGAGATGGGCTTAGCCGCTCCTCCAACCACTATCGCGGCAAACATCGGCGCGACCATACGCGCCTACCGGCTGCAAAAAGGCATGTCGCAGGGCGACATCGAGAAGAAGACCGGCCTTCTGCGCTGTTACCTCTCGCGGGTGGAGAACGGCCATACTGTTCCCTCACTCGAGACGCTGCAGAAGATCGCGTACGCGCTCGATATCCAGCTCGCGCAGTTCTTTTCCGACGAGACGGTCAGCCGCGAGATGTCCGCGCTGAAGTTGAGCGAAGAGGAGATCCGCTTCCTGACACAAATCCAGCGCTACTCCGCGCGGTTGAGCGAGAACGATCGCAAGCTGCTGCTGGCCATGGTGCGCAAGTTCGCTCAGACGACGCTGGTTTAGTTGTGAGTTCTCAGTTGTTAGTTGTCAGTTGTTAGTTGCGCAGTACAGCGGCATGGGTGGTTTCCCATGCCGTATGTTTTTTCTGAGAACTGAGAACTGAGAACTGAGAACTGAGAACTGAGAACTGAGAACTGAGAACTGAGAACTGAGAACTGAGAACTGAGAACTGGGAACTACTGCGCCATGCGCGCGATGTAATACCCCACCAGAGCCAGCAGCAGGCATGCAGCGGCGAAGGTCACGCGCTGGCGTTCGAAATACCGTTCGCGGCCGGCGGTCATGCGCGGGACCAGCGGAACGCCGAGTGCCAGGCCGGAAAGAAAACCACCGATGTGCGCGGAGTTGTCGATCGAGATGCCCATCGGAATGACGACCGTTCCGAGCCCGATCATCAGGTTGATGAGAGCAAACTTCACGACGGAACTGCGCAGCCGCCGCAGTTCCTCCCAGGGGAAGGGCAGCTTGCGGTTGGAGAGCAGCACAATCAGGATGCCCGCGATGCCGAACACCGCGCCGGAAGCTCCCGCGCCGGGAATCAGCAAATAGTAGTGGTCGTGGCTGAGGTTATAGGCCAGGACGTTGCGGCCCATGCTCAGCAGATTGCCGGCCGCGCCGGTGATCACATAGACCGCAACCATTCCCCATGGACCGATCAGCGGTTCGCCGAGGATGCCAAGGTTCCAGAGGCACCACATGTTGCTGGCGATGTGGATCCAGCCCACATGGACGAACATCGCCGTCAGCAGGCGCCACCACTCACCATGCAGGACCAGCCAGGTGACGTTCGCGCCGTAGTGCACCAGCTGG
>DATNEM010000247.1:0-6562 GCA_035552995.1 Acidobacteriaceae bacterium
CCATCTACGCTGTATACAAAAGAAATCCGTCATCCCGAGCGAAATGGAGTGCGCAAGCACTCCGTGCAGCCGAGGGACCTGCTTTTCTGCTGAATCACCACTAAGCCGTGGTACCTTCCCACCATGGCCCTCGCCTCCATCGCGTGGCACGACGTACTGCGCTTCTGGCACGGATGGATTTATCTGCTCAAATATCCTCTCGCCGTTATCGCCGGATGGGCTGGAATCTACGTCCAACGCTGGCGCAAACAGCGCGCCGAAAACTCCGCCTTAGGCTGGCCCTCGGTGAATGGCCGAATCAACTCCGGAACATTCAAAGAGGTTCCCAAGATCAAGCGCTGGCTCGTCACCCTGGAATACACCTACTTCATCGGCGAGTACCGCACCGGAAAGTATGTTCATGAGTTCATGAGCGCCGAGGAAGCCGGCGACTTCGTCCGCGCGATGCTGAACAAGGAAGTGCCCATCCGCTACAAGGAATCCAATCCGGCCAAGTCTGTTCTCGAACAGCGCGCCATCGAACAGCACATCCTGCTCGCTCCGCGCTTCGGCTGACGTTTGCGCCCGCGCCTTTTGTTTGAATTCAACCCAAACAATTGAACTTGTCATTCTGAGCCGTAGGCGAACAATCCCCGCATTTGCTTTGCGAGACATAGAACAAGCGCCCGAAGGCGCGCTCTATACCAGCCTGGGGCGAAGCCCCAGGTATCGCCACCCAGAAATCGAACCAGCGGGCTGAAAGCCCGGCCTATCCCGCCGTCACAATTCTCCAGGACAGCCACAACGGTTCGGACTTGTCATTCTGAGCCGTAGGCGAAGAATCCCCGCATTTGTCGCGGCGATGACCTATCCCGCCGTCACAATCTCCGAAAAGTCCGCGATCTTCGAGAACGTCTCCACCAGCCCGGCCAACAGCGCCAGCCGCGCGTTCCGCACCGCAGCATCTGGGTCCATCACCATCACCTGGTCGAAGAACGCATCGACCGGCCCGCGCAATCCCGCGATCAGTTCCATGGCCGGAACATACTCATGCCTCGCCGCATTCGCCTTGAACTGCGCGCCGATCTTCCCCGCCGCATCCGCCAATTGCCTCTGCGTTGCATGAACCTCACCCGCGTGCGCCTTACCATGCTCGATCTTGATTCCCTTCTCCGCCGCCTGCGCCAGAATATTCTTCATCCGCTTGAACGCCGCGCTCACCGCCGCGAAGTCCTCGCTACCGCGCACCGCCGTCACCGCCTCAGCGCGCGCCACCGCATCCCGCACATCGTTCGCGCCGGCGGCCAGCACGGCCTTCACCACGTCATAGGCCTGCCCCTTGGCCTCGCGCAGATAAAACTCCAGCCGCTCCGCGAAGAAGACCTCCATTTTCACGCGCACCTTTTCGTCGGCCGTCGCCGCATCCGCCACATCGCCCAGCGTTAGCGGCAGGCCGCCCTCGGCCAGAATCTTCACAATCCCATTCGCCGCCCTGCGCAACGCGAACGGGTCCTTCGATCCCGTCGGCTCCAGCCCCAGACCGAACATCCCTGCAATCGTGTCCGCCTTGTCCGAGATCGCCAGCAACTGCCCCTCGGCCGTCCGCGGAATCCGGTCTTCCATCCCCGCCGGCCGGTACTGGTCATAGATCGCGGCCGCCACCGGCTCCGCATGCCTCTGCGCCCGCGCATACAGCCCGCCCACCTCGCCCTGGAGCTCGGTGAACTCCTTCACCATGTCCGTCGTCAAATCGGTCTTCGCCAAACGGGCCGCATCATCCAGCGCAGCTGCATCCAGCTTTGCCGACCTCTTCGCGCTCTTCTCTGCCAACTTCTTCGCCACCGCGCGCACGCGCTCACTCTTCGCCGCGTAGCTTCCCAGCTCCTTTTGGAACGTCACCTTCTCGAGCAGCGCCACCCGCTCGGTCAGCGGTACGCGCTGGTCGAACTCCCAGAAAAACTTCGCATCCGTGAACCGTGCGTGCAGCACCTTTTCATTTCCATGTCGGATTACCGCCTCGCCCTTCGCATCCGTCTCCGTATTCAGTACCGTCAGAAAGTGTGCGGCCAGCTTTCCGTCACGCTCTACCGCAAAATACTTCTGGTGGTCGCGCATCACCGTCACCAGAACCTCTTCCGGCAGCGGCAGGAATTCCGGCTCAAAGCCGCCCATCACCACGGTCGGCCACTCGGTAAGGTGCGTCACCGTGTCGACGAGGCCGTGGTCCTCACGCCAGCGCAGGGCTGGCTCTGAAGTGCGACCGCCCGCCCGCGTGACATGATCGAGCGCCTTACGGATCTTGTGCCGCCGCGCCTCCACATCCGCCATCACCTTCGCGGTCATCAGCGCCGGCTCATACTCGCCCGGCGCGACAATCGGCACCGGCTCGTCGCCATGCAGCACGCGATGCCCGCGCGACTCGCGTCCCGCCGTCTTGCCGGCGAAACTCACCGGCACCGTGTCATTCCCCAGCAGGCACACCAGCCACTTCACCGGACGCACAAACCGCTCGGGCCGGCCCGCGCGCCACACCATGTTCTTCGCCCAGTAGATCCCCGCCAGCTCCTTCGGCATCTCCTCGGCGATCACCTCCGCCGCCGCGCGCCCTGCCTTCACCGCCGTCGCTGCCAGGTATTCGCCCTTCGGCGTCTGGACGGTCTTCAGCGCGCTTACCTCCACGCCGGCCTTCTTCGCGAATGCCTGCGCCGCAGCCGTCGGCACGCCGTCCTTATACGCGATCTTCACCGCTGGTCCGGTCATCTCCTCTCGCACATCCGCCTGCCGCGCCGCAACCTCGCCCACCCACACCGCCAGCCGCCGCGGCGTCGAAAAACTCTTTGCAGCAACGCCTGCGCGGACCAGCCGCTCGCGCTCCAGCATCGCCACCACGCGCTCGCGCAGCTCCTTCTCAGCGCCCGCGATCATCCGCGCCGGCACCTCCTCCAACCCAATCTCAAACAGAAACTCCGCCATCACCAATCCTGTCTTTCGTTCATTCGCCACCCGTGTCCGGGTGCCCCATCCATACGCGACCGTCAGGACGCGGATGGGTGGGAAATGAAAAATCTCAACTCGCCATCGAGCTCAGCGCTTCGCCCTGCGCCGCATACGCCTTCGCCACGCCAATTACCAGTGCCCTTATCCGCGCCATCACGCCCACACGCTCAGTCACAGAGATCGCGCCGCGCGCATCCAGCAGATTGAAGACATGCGAGCACTTCAGCGCCAGCTCATACGCGCCCAGCACCGGAAAGCGCGTCAGCGCCAGCCTATCCATCTCGCCGAAGCCCTTCGCCCGTTCCAGCAGCTCCAGGCACTCCGCCTCATATAGCCGCAGGTGCTCCCACAGCTTCGGCACGTCCGCATAGTCAAAGCTGTACGCCGACCACTGCTGTTCGCCCGCCAACTGGATCTCCCCGTACGTTACCTTCCTGCCCGTATCCGGCTCCACGGCCCACACCACGTCATAGATCGACGGCGCGTCCTGCAGGAACTGCGCGATCCGTTCCATGCCATATGTAATCTCGCCGCAGATCGGGTCGAGGTCCATGCCGCCGCACTGTTGGAAGTAGGTGAACTGCGTGATCTCGAGGCCGTCCAGCATCACCTGCCAGCCCACGCCCCACGCGCCGCCCACCGGCCATTCCCAGTTGTCCTCTTCAAACTTGATGTCGTGCTCGCGGAGATCGATCCCCATCGCCTGCAGGCTCTCGAGATACAACTCCTGGATGTTTTCCGGAGGCGGCTTCAGGATCAGTTGCAGCTGCGTATGCCGATACAGCCGGTTCGGGTTCTCGCCATAGCGGCCGTCCGCCGGCCTGCGGCTCGGCTGCGTGTACGCGATGCGCACGGGCTTCGGCCCCAGCACGCGCAAAAACGTGTCCGGCGACATCGTCCCCGCGCCCACCTCCACGTCATACGGCTGCTGCAGCACACAGCCCCGGTCCGCCCAGAACTTCGTCAGCCGAAACACCAGCTCCTGAAACGTCAGCGCCTTCTTCTCGCTTGCAATCCCCTGCATCTTCCCTCTGTGTTGTGCGTCCCTCCAGTCTACCCAACGGCTGATCGGTCCGCACCGGAGCCAATCTCGACTCTCACCGTCTCCGCTGAAAATCGAACCTTTACCGCCCACCCAAACAACCAAATCAGTACCAGCGCTTGCACCAGTCCGCCGAAGAGAAATATCCGCGGAAAGGTGAACAGCATAAACGTCGCGAACAGCGGCAGCATCAGCAGCATCGCCTGCTTCAGCCCCTGCACCTCCACTCCTTCCCGTTCCGCCCTCACCGCGATAAACACCAGCACTGTCCAGGGCGCGTACAGCTGCACCAGCGTATAGAAGTACGAGACCGGCGGCAGCGCAACCATAAACACCGCCAACGCCAGCAGTTGGTTCGCCGCCGGCATCTTCCATAGCCGCGCAAACCACGCCCACGCCAGCACCGCCGCGCCCGCCGCATAATACGGCAACGTCAGATGCGCCAGCGGCACGCCGGACATCATCGCGGCAAACTTCGCCAGGTTATATGCCGAATGGTTCGCCATCAGCTCATGCAGTGTCCACTGCATGGCGCGCATGCCCTGGTAGCCAAACACATTGCGCACCGCGCCATGCCATGCGATGCCTGTCGTCGGCCCCAACCATTTGAGCGAGGCCAGCGTCACACCGGCAAATGTCGCAACTCCCATGAGGAACGATCGCCAGCTTTTGGGTGCCACGCATCTCGATTCGGAGATGTAGGAAGGCCGCGGCAATAACATCGCCAGCAGCACCACTGGATACAGCTTCATCGCGGCCGCCAGCCCCCACAGCACTGCCGCTGTTTCGTGCTTCCCGCGCCAGAAAGCCCACACACCCAGCGCCGTCAGCATCCACAGAAACATTTCAATGTTCCCGCGCTGCAGCAGCCCCGCAATCGGAAAAGAAACCAGCGCGACCGTCAGCGGGAACAGCGTCGCCTCCAGCCCATTGATTCCCTCGCGCATCAGCGCACGCCGCAGGCCCAGCACGCATCCGGCCAGCCACATGCCCGCCGTCGTCAAATACACGCCGATCGCATGTCCGGTCGCATATACCACCGCGTAGACAACCATCCCCAGCGGCGGGTACGCAACCCGCGAATTGCCGATGCCGTCGTAGAACGACGCCGTGTGCAGCATCCGGTACACCGGCGGAAACTCCATCAAGTCCTGGTAGCGATCGCCTGACAATGGGTTGTAATGCCAGTGCGAAAAACCCATCGCGCGTTCAACCCACGCCACCACAACCATCAGCCCAAACGCCGCGACGGAGCCAGCCCAGAACATGCGCAGCAGGTGCGGCAACGGTCTCAGTTTCCCGCTGCCCCTTGATCCTGGAACGTGCATCATCGCAGGCCAAGTCTATCCCGCGCAACCGCTGCACACGCATCACGGAACCAACTAACTAAACCCACAACGCCCTTGCGCTCCGCAGCCGTCCTTCCAGATGCCGCTCGAGCAGCTCGATCGCGAACCGCCGCAGGTCCGCCGCCCGTTGCGTTGGCCACTGCTCCGCGGCGAGATCCGCCACCGATGCGCGAAGCATTCTCGCCGCAACCCCCACCGACTCCGCACTCACCGCGATGCTGTCCGGCCTGCTGTCATCCCCGCACGTCACTCCATATCCCGCCGCCGAATACCACACCGTACCGCCAGCCAGCCCCGCCCCGCAAACTCCACAACGCCCCAGCTCCGGCATCCATCCCATCAGCCTGCTCATCCACAACGCAAAGTAGGTCACTGGCATCCACATGCGCCCCACCTGCATCTGCTCCAGAACGGCCAGAGCCAGCCGAAACACCGCATCCTCCGGCGCACCCTCCGGCATCGCCTCTTCCATCACTTCGGCCACAAACTCCAGAGCCGCCACACGCGCATAGTCCACCGGCTGCGACATCGGCGACGATAGAATCTCGAACGCATCCAGTCGCACCAACTCCTGCTTCGGCCGCTCCGCCCACGTCGCGCGCACATGCGTCATCGGCTCCAGCGCCCCGCCGAACCGCCGGCGACTGCGCATCGCGTGCCGCGCCACACCCTTCACCCGTCCCTGCTCACGCGTGAACAGACTCACCAGCAGGTCGGCCTCCTGGAACGGCCACGTCCGCAACACGATCGCCTCACCCACCCGCTGAATCATCGTTCACACCACCACTATCTTGTCATCCTGAGCGAAGCTGCATGCGCAGCAGGCAGAGCAGTCGAAGGACCTGCTTTTGTCTCTTCGTCCCGCTACCAAAGCAAAGCGCGCAGCCTCAGCCGCGCGCTTGCCTGTTGAACCTCGAACCGCGAACCTTGAACCTGCCCTTTAGCGTCCGTAATGCGTCGCGTTCTTCGCCTGGAAGTCTGCCCACTTCTCCGGCAGATCGTCCGCCGCGTAGATCGCGCTCACCGGGCATACCGGGACGCACGCGCCACAATCGATGCACTCCACCGGATCGATGAACAACTGGTCCGACTCCGCAAACCCGCCCTCATCCTTCTTTGGATGGATGCAATCCACGGGGCAAGCATCCACACACGCCGCGTCCTTCGTCCCAATGCACGGTTCCGCAATCACATA
>DATNEM010000248.1:0-3368 GCA_035552995.1 Acidobacteriaceae bacterium
ATTTCTCTGTTAGGCGTTTCCTTTCAGTAGTTGAAACTTCAGATCAAATCCTGGCGGCCGCGCGATCTCAGTTCGCCGACAACCTTGCCTACATCCTGCGAGCAATCACGCGTGGTGATGAGGAGCGCGTCGTCGGTTTCGACGACGACCAGGTCCTTGACGCCCAGCAAAGCGACGGTCTTGCCGGGAGCGTAGACATAGTTGCCCGCGGCATCGATGGTAACGGGCCGGCCATCGGCACAGTCTGCGACATTCGCGGCATTGCCCTCGGCTGCTTTCGCTGAGAGGTGCTCATGCAGGGCAGTCCACGAGCCGAGATCGTTCCAGGCGAAGTCCGCAGGCAGGCAATAGATCTCGGAGGCGGCTTCGCCTTTGGCGGAACGCGGCTCGAGGACTGCGTAATCGATGGAGATGTCCTGGCACTGCGGATAGAGCTCGGCGAAGATGCGGGCGAACTCGGGCGTGCCGTGGGCCGCGGCGATCTTTTCGAGCAGCGGCGCCATCTGCGGCTTATGCTCGCGGATGGCGCTGGCGAGGGTGCGCGCGCTCCATAAAAAAATTCCGCCGTTCCAGGCGTAGTTACCGGAAGAGACGAACTGCTCGGCACGGGCACGGTCGGGTTTTTCAGTGAAGCGCTTGACGCGACGTGCGGGGATTGTGCCGGACGGTTGATCGACGGCTGCGCCGAGTTCAATGTAGCCGTAGCCGGTTTCGGGCCGGGTGGGCGGGACACCGAGGACGACGATGCGCTCTCCGCTTGCGGCGAGCGCGATACCTGCGCGGATGACTTCGATGAAGCGCGGATTATTGCCGACCACGTGGTCCGAGGGGAAGATGCCGATGACGGTGTCAGACGCGGTGGGTTCAAGCAGGAATGCAGCGAGCGCGCAGGCAGGCGCGGTGTTGCGCGCGGCGGGTTCCGAGAGGATGTTGGCGCGCGGCACCTGAGGAAGCTGGTGGGCTATGGTCTCATCGAGCAGCGTGTTGGTGATGACCCAGACATCTTTGGGATCCGCGAGCGGCAGCAGGCGATCGAGCGTCTGCTGAATCATGGTGCGCTCGCCATCGAGCGCCAGCACCTGCTTGGCGCGTGCGCGGCGGCTGCGCGGCCAGAAGCGTGTGCCGCTGCCGCCGGCGAGGATCACCGGGGCGAAGCGCGGCGCGTGCTTGTCTGCGACTGCCATATCGTTCCGCGCGGCCTAGCTTAACTTCGCAAGATAGTCGCGCATGCGCACGATGCCTTTATCGATGACCTCGCCCGCGACAGCGTAGCAGAGGCGGATGTGGTCGTTCGTGCCGAAGGCCTCTCCGGGAACAGCGACGACGTGCGCCTCTGTGAGCAGCTTCGAAGCGAGATCGGAGGCTGTCTGGATACCCCCTTTGCCGAGGAATGCGGTGATGTTCGGGTAGACGTAGAAGGCGCCCTGCGGGACCGTGCAGGTAAGGCCGGGTATGGTCTTGAAGCCATCGAGCATGCGGTCGCGCAGCTTCAGGTAGTCGGCGCGCATCTCCGCGACGCAGTCCTGCGGACCGCTGAGTGCGGCGATGGATGCACGCTGCACCACGCTGTTGGTGTTCGAGGTCGACTGCGACTGCAGCTTGCTCATCGCCGCAATGATGGGCTTCGGACCAAGCGCGAAGCCTGCGCGCCAGCCAGTCATGGCGTAGGTCTTGGAGAGCGAGCCGAGCACCAGCACGTGCTCCTTGGCTTCGGTGACGGACGCGCCGGAGAAGATGTTGCCAGAGTAGTCGAGGTAGACGTAGCACTCGTCGAGGAGCACATAGATGCCGAGCTTGTGCGCGAGGCGAACAATGGCAAACATATCCTCCTGCGGGATGACGGCACCCGACGGGTTCGACGGGAAGTTGAGGATGATGGCCTTGGTCTTGGGCGTAATGGCGGCCTCGATCATCTTCGCGGTCACGCGGAAGTTATCAGCCTCGGAGCTCTCAACGAAGACGGCCTTGCCGCCGGCGAACTCGATGATGTCCTTGTAAGAGACCCAGAAGGGCACGGGCACGATGACCTCGTCGCCGTGCTCGATGAGGACTTCAACCGCGTTGAAGATGGCCAGCTTGCCGCCGGTGGTGAAGACGCATTCCTCGACCGTGTAGTTGGTGCCGAAGTCGGCCGCGTGGCGCTCGACGACCGCCTTGCGCACTTCGGGCACGCCGGCGACGTTGGTGTAGCGCGAGAAGTTTTTCTCGATGGCATCGATGGCCGCGTCCTTGATGTGCCGCGGCGTGGCGAAGTGCGGCTCGCCCGCGCCGAAGTTGGCCATGTCGATGCCGGAGGCCTGCATCTTCAGCGCCTCGGCGGTGATGGCCATGGTGGCCGAAACTTCAATCCGATTGATCCGGTCGGTAAGGATTTTGGACGCCACTGCGGTCATGCTTCTGCTCCCCTGCGCGCGCGTGTCGCACTGCTGCGTGTAACTTGCTGCGCGCGCTTTGAAACACCCTGATTGTCTGAATTGCCTAAGGGCTGCTATCAGTTTCGCAGATTCAGGCGGGGAGATAAAGCGCGTCAAGGCTTCCTAGGATTGGAAAACCTATTTGTGCGGAACTTCCGTCAACGTGGAACCAGGGTGAAGCTCTCCACGGAAACCTTCGCGCCGTAGCGTGCGTATTCGCGTGGCGGAATGAATATGACGGTGATCGCGTCGAACTTGTCGAAGTCAGCGATCTGTGGGATGGAAAATTCGAGGGTCTGCTGAGGGTTTGAGGGGCTGCCGGGCAGCACTTTCTTGCCGAGCAATTCCGCATGGCGAGCTTGAGTACTCGAACTACTGAGGAGGACATCCACCTCAATGGGTTCCGGGGCTGCCTCTTTGTTGAGCAGGGTGACATCGATCGCTCCGCAGTTGCCGATATCGATGGGCAGCCCGAGGTTCTGGTGTGCCTCCATCTCCAGCGGCAGCAGATTGGTCGCATGGATATTCAGGTCCGTGGGTTTGCCCTGGGCGACATGAGCATACGGGCCTGGAGTGAGGTGCGGCGGCTGGAAATACCAGTAGGGACCGTCAAAGGGGATGACCAAAGGTTTACCAACGCCAGCGCCCTTGGTCGAACTTTTGGGAGCAACGACCACCACATGTTTCTTCGGCGGCCAGAGGACAATACCGACGTAGTCGAAGCCCCGTTCCGCGGCGAGCACTGGCGGAGGAATCTGCGGGCCGGGCGCTTTGTTCCCCGGCGAGTGGGAGCCAGGCAGCGTCAGCAACCTGAGCGGAAGCAAGGCAAAAACCATGAGGACAACTGCCAAGCCGCCCAGTTTGCGCAGCGTGATGCCGCGGCTGAGGTATCCCGCCGCCTTGCTTTCGACTGCGCTCCATCGCCAGACGAGCACGAAGAAGGCGAGCATTAGC
>DATNEM010000249.1:0-4094 GCA_035552995.1 Acidobacteriaceae bacterium
ACTCGAACGCCTACACGGCGTGGAAGACAATGGGTTCGCCGCAGACGCCGACGCCGGAGCAGTACACGCAGTTACAGGACGCAGGGCAGTTGCAGTTGCTGACATCGCCGGAGTGGCTGAACGTGAAGGACGGAGCAGTGACGATCTCAACCGATCTGCCGCGGCAAGCGACAAGCCTGCTGCATCTTGAGTGGTGAACCTTCCTCAACGGCGCACCTCCCCGATGAAGACACCGTAAGGCGGCAGTTTGACGGCCTCGAGATCCTGACCGCCGAGAGCGGAGTCGGAGCGCAGGAGCGTCCGCAGGAAGAACCCGTGCACGTTGAGCTTCTTCATCGCGTCTGCCAGTGAGATCTCGACCGGCTGCGATGAGAGATTGCAGAGCACGACTACGGGCGGGTTCTGCGGCGTCGGCGAAGAAGGACGCGCGACCCAGACGAGAACGTTCTGCGCGTCGAAGTCGAGTATCGTCCTGGTACCGGCGCGCAGGGCTTGATTCGAGTGGTGCAGCGCGGCGAGTCTCGCAGTCCAGACAGTGAATGGATCGGCAGGCGCCGGCGGCGCGGGAGCAGCTTTTTTCTGCGAGCGCGGCGGCGGAACATACGGCACATACGGCAGGTAGACGCCGGGCGGAGGCTGCTGCGGGATGGATGCCGGCGGTGGTTTGACCGATTCATCTTCCGGCTCGGGCGGCGGTTGCGTCGCGGGCAGCACCAGCGGCTGCGCGGGATCGGCGAGCGCGGCCGGGTTGGTTGTGAGTGCGACGGTGGCTAACACCTGGGCGAGTGGCCCGGCGTCGCCGGACGGCGCGTTGGTGTCGAGCAGAGTATCCGGGGCAGCGAGAGCGCGACTGATTTGTGGACGCAATGCGGCAGCTGTGAGCGGACCGGTGAGCGTGATGATCTGGAGTTGGGATGACGTTGGCGAGGTTGCCGCGCGATGCGCGGAGGCTTTGCGTGGCGTGGCAGGTTGCTCGGGCGCAGCTTCTTCGCCGTCGACCAGAACGATGCGCTGGCCGGGAATGGAGGCAGCGAGGGAGCGGACGGAGGCGGCGATCGCTGCGCGGTCCTGCGAGTTCACATCGGCGGAAATCTCCAGGCGAAGGCCGGCAACGCCGCGGGTGAGCCAGAAGCGCGCGCGAGCGGCGAAGTCGGTGTCGGAGTGTGTTGCGGGCAGGGTGGCCAGCACGCGGATGCCGCGCGCGGTGGCCTGGCGCGTGAAGTTGTCGAAGGCATCGAGCGCGGCCTGCGCGGCGATTGCCTGGTCAGCGCTGGCACCGGAGAGCGAGGGCAGAGCAGGCGGCGTCACGATGATGGCATCGATGCCAGTGGACTGCATAGCGTCGAGCCGCTCGCTCAGGGCTTTGAAGTCGGGCGCGGCGTCGCGAAGCTGGTAGAAGATCGCCCGTTTGTGCCAGGGCTCTTCAGCGGAGTGCGATCGCATCCAGCCGGGATGTGCGAGGACCTGCGCGGGAGCGAATGTTGGTGCGAGCAGCAGCAGTGACGCAACTGCGCGCAACGGCCATCGGCGGCCCTTCGCCTCAGGCGACATGGAGCGCTTCCATCTCTGCGGATGCGGGGAGCAGATCGGCATAGATGAAATTGTCGCGCTCCACGCGCTCTCCGGGAAGTACGGGGATGGTTCGGGAAAACATCGGGCCTGCGAAAGCAAAGGAGTGGAACTCGCCGCGCTCGCCGCAGGGATCGACGGACGAAGGAAGATCGGCGAGGAGCTGCGCATCGAAGGTGCGGCCGGCGAAGGATGCATTGAGATGCCGTGGGTCGACGCAGGTGAGATGCGCGCGCAAGCCGGCGGCGACCATCTGCCGGGCGAGTTCGGCGGTCGAGAGGCCGAGGTCGGCGCACCAGACGGGAAAGATGGGTTCGAGGCCGGTTCCGGCGAGCCGCTCGATGCGGTAGGCGCGGATGTCTTCGAGGAAGAGATCGCCGAAAGCAATGCCGTGCAAGCCTTCGGCGGAGGCGCGAGCGCAGACGGCGGCCATGCGGGATTCGTAGTCGGCGTTGGAGCAGGGAAAGGGCAGGTCGACTTTCCACACTGGAAGACCGGCCGCTTCCGCTTGCAGATCGAGCAACTCTTCGCGGAAACCGTGCATTGCGACGCGGCGGAACTTCTCATTGATGGTTGTGAGGAGTGCGACAACCTCGTAGTCCGGGTTCTGGCGAAGGAGGTGCAGCGCCCAGGCTGAGTCCTTGCCTCCGGACCAACTCAACAAGATCGGTCTTCGACCGTGGGGCAGGATGGGATTGGGCCCTTCGGCTCGAAGGGAACCATTGTCGTGTTCGCCGGTGGCTGAGTGAGAGGGCATTTTAATTTTGATATCTTGTCGCGTAAGACCTCTGGATTCAGATACTTACAGGGATGCATGGTCCGGTAAAATATAGATTCCAAATGACTTACGCTCAAAATTTCTGGAATCAGCGATTTACGGCGCTGGGTGCCTCGCCGCAATGCTTTCAGGAGCAAAAATATCCGGCTGGTGCGCCGGGCTACTTTATACCTACTTCCATGATAGCTGGCGGAGCAAAACTAAAATGCCACGTTGCGGAAATTTTGTTTCGCTTTTGATTGCAATGAGTTGGACGGAAAACGTGAGAGGTTTGGGGCTTGACACAATTTTCGGCACGCCATGGCTAGCGCGGGCCTTCAGCCCGCGATTGCCGGATGCGCACGAACCTGGGGCTTCGCCCCAGGCTAGAGTAGCGCACGCCGTTGGCGCGCTCCGAGGCGAATCGCGTGAGGCAGGGTTGTTGGCCGGATGGGTGCGGATAGAGCTCTTTTCCCACTCGTCGCCCGGTTGCCGCCGTGCGATGAATGGGGCACCCACGCATTGGGGCTAGTTCTCCGACGGCTTTTGGGCGGAGTCGATGACGAGGACATCGAGTGGGGCAGTGGAGGGTTCGAGCTTGAGGCCGAGTTGCTCCTGCACGGCGGTGAAGATGGATGGGGCTGAGGAATCGGCGAGGGGCGATGTGTCCGGGATATTGTCGGGCAACCAGTCGAGGGCGATGTCGTAGTGGCCGGCGAGACCGGTTTTGTCGATGATGGGACGATTCAGTATCTGGGCGAGGAGATCGTTGAGCGAGGCGAGTGTGATGCCCTGGCCGACGACCTTGCCGGGGCTGACCATCATGGGAGAGCCGGGATGGGCGCGGCCATCGAGAGCAGTGATCCCTTTTGCGAAGGTGTCGTTGGGAGTGGCCTCGTGGAACTTTGGGCCGTTCTTCGTGAGGGTAAGATCAAACACCGGCCCGTCCTTCGTTTCGGTGTGAACCATGAGATGGAAGCGATCAGCCAGCAAAGCGCGCAGCATCTGGCGACGCTGCTGTGCGGTGAGGGCGGGCGGGGCACTGCCGTCGGAGGCAGTGACTTTGGCTATGAGGTCGTAGTGGTCTGAGTTGAGCCAGTCTGGGCCGCCCGAGATGGCATTGTCCTTGAGGTTGTACGCGGTTGCGATGAGGAATTTGAGCGTGGCGTTCTGCGCCTCATAACCGTCTGCGGTAGTGCGGGTGGTGGTGCGGACGATCTCGATCTTCTGATCGTGGACGGTGTCGACAGTGACGGGATTCGAGGTCGGATGGATGGAGACGGCGTCGAAGGCCATTGACGATTGCCCGTGCGCGGGCGCAGAAGATTGCGCGGAAGCGCTCGCACTAAGAAAAGCTGCGCTGAGCAGCAAACGGAGAAGGAAAGCGCGACGAAGCATGATTGCGACGTTAGTACGATGGTGGTCGTATGTCAAACGATGGCCCAGAGTTTGCGATGAAAATCCGCACGCGGGACGCCGTTAGTTGGGAGTGGGCTTTTGGGCGGAGTCGATGACGAGGACATCGAGAGGCGCGGTGGCGGGTTCGAGCTTGAGTCCGAGTTGCTCCTCCACGGCGGTGAAGATGGATGGGCCGTCGGCGAGTGGCGAGTCTGCAGGCGTGTTGTCTGGCGTCCAGTGCAGCTCGACATGGTAGTGAGCCGTCAGGCCCGTTTTGTCGAGTACGGGGCGACCGGTGATGTATCGCAGTTGAAGCAGTAGAGCACCTGCAGGACAGTTTTCAGCCTCAACGAAACCCGCCCTGCTGCGG
>DATNEM010000250.1:0-3653 GCA_035552995.1 Acidobacteriaceae bacterium
CGCGACTATATCGAGATGCAGTGGATGATGCTGCAGCAGGAGAAGCCGCAGGACTACGTCATCGCAACCGGCGAGCAATACAGCGTGCGCGAATTCGTGCAGCGTTGCGCGCAGTTGCTGGAACTCGACCTGACCTGGTCCGGCTCAGGCGTCGAGGAGAAGGCGGTGGACAAGAAGGGCAATGTAATCGTCGCCGTCGATCCGCGCTACTTCCGCCCCGCCGAGGTGGAAACCCTGCTGGGCGACGCCTCCAAGGCGAAGCGCGAGCTTGGCTGGACGCCGCGCATCACCTTCGACGAGATGGTGCGCGAGATGGTGGAGAGCGACCTGAAGGCCGCCGAGCGCGACGCGCTGGTGCGCCGCCACGGCTACGATGCCTACAACGTGCGGGAGACCTAGCGCGTGCCCGCCCTGACAAAAACGCACACAAACTTCATGGAAAAAAGCAGCCGCATCTTCGTCGCTGGCCACGGCGGCCTCGTCGGTTCGGCCATCCATCGCGCGCTCGAGCGCGCCGGCCACACCAGCCTCATCACGCGTACACGCCCGGAACTTGATCTGCTCGATTCTCACGCCGTCGAGGCCTTCTTTGCGCAGGAACGGCCCGAGTTCGTGTTCATGGCCGCTGCCAAAGTGGGCGGAATTCTCGCCAACAACAACTATCCCGCAGATTTCATCCGTGACAACCTCATCCTCCAGACCAATGTCATCGAGGCCGCGCGCAGAGCCGGCGTGAAGCGCCTGCTCTTTCTCGGCTCCTCCTGCATCTATCCCAGGCTCTGCCCGCAGCCCATCAAGGAGGAGTATCTGCTGACTGGCCCGCTGGAGCCGACGAACCGGCCCTACGCGATCGCGAAAATCGCGGGCATCGAGATGTGCTGGAGCTACAACCGCCAGTACGGCACGCGTTATCTCGCTGCCATGCCCACGAATCTTTACGGTCCGGGCGATAATTTCGACCTGAGCAACTCGCATGTGCTGCCGGCCCTGATCCGCAAAACCGCCGAAGCCATCGCATCCGGCGCGAAAGAGGTCGCGGTCTGGGGTACCGGCACGCCGCGCCGCGAACTGCTCTACTCCGACGATCTCGCCGACGCCTGCCTTTTCCTCATGAATCTGGACGAGACTCGTTACGGCTCGCTTCTCGTGGAAGATCTCCCGCCGCTTATCAACATCGGCGCCGGCGAAGATGTCACCATCCGCGAGTTGGCAGAAACCGTCGCGAACGTGCTCGGCTTCAAGGGCCGGCTCGTGTTCGATACCACCAAGCCCGACGGCACGCCTCGCAAGGTGCTCGATGTCTCCCGGCTACACGCGCTCGGCTGGCATCACACCACGCAGTTGGAGGACGGAATCCGAAAGACCGTGGAGTGGGCATCCGCCCGCGGAGAATTTGCGCGTTGAGCGGTCGCAAGTGCGCGAGGGCGGCTGTTACCGTGTGACGCGATTGTGCCGGTGGTTGCGTGCCGAAGGCGCTGCGTCGTTCGCCGCCCGCATCATCCGCGGCGCAGGCGCGGCGTCAAACACGTGCGGCGCGAGGATGACATAGGGCACCCTGCTCTGCGAGAACCGTGCCCGCGTTTCTGCGCGGAGGAACGGCGGAGCGTGATCGCCGACGATGATAAAGATCGCCGGCCGGCTCCGGTTCGCCGCCAGTTGGGCGATGCTCTGGTGCACCCGCAAGACCAGGTTGAACCAGGAGCAGAGGCCCTCCTGGCCGGCGATGCCGACACTCGCGCAGCGCCCACGAGCGGCTGTATCCGCGGGCGGCGGAACAGGCAGATGCGAGTTCAGCGTCACCCAGTGCACGAATGTGGGCGGGCCGGCGGTCGATTGCAAGAGCCGGTCGCCAATCCATGAGGCGACATCCGCATCGCAGACGCCGGGGAAGGCGCCGCCGCACATGGCTCCGCCGTCCCGCAGAAGCTGCGGCTGGAATACGCTCTGCCGGAAGCCGAACCGCGAGTACCATGCCTCTCTGCGAAACATCGTTGGCGTGAAGCCGTGCACGGCAACGGTACGATATCCGTCGCGATTGAGGCGAGCAGGCCAGCAGGACGCGAAATAGCCGGCCGGCGAGGAGAGGCTCGCGACGCCTTCTGCATTACCGCAGAGTTCGCGCGTCTCGCCGGAGGTCGTGGCGCCGTCGAAGGGAACGGTGCCGGTGATCACGTGATAGCGCGAGGTAAGTTCGGGGTTGGTATAGGGCAAAGTCTCCGCGACATTGATACGCGAGTCTGAGGCGAGCCCCCAGGACTCGGTGAGAACGAGCACGATGTCCGGCTGAGCGCCGACTGGGACCTGCGTCATGGCCCGCGCGAGCGCTGAGTCGAGTTCCACGTCCCCTGGGCCGGAACGCGTGTCGTGCGAGTAGGAGCCCATGGCCACCAGTAGCGAGGTCATGGGCGCGCGGACCAGTTTCCCGCCTCGCACATCCGCGGTAGAAAGCTTCAGCTTGAGCGAGTGCGACTTCATTGTGAGCCCGGCACCGGCCGCGACGATTGCACAGACGAGGATGCCGGCGACGGTCGCTGGAGCCGCGGGATGCCTGGACCTTCCGACGGCCCAGCGAAGAGCCACACCACAGCAGGCCGCGTAGAGGAACAGGAGCAGTGCATACTCCGTCAGACGAACTGCGGGAAGAAAGCGGAGATAACGGAGTGAGAAAAGCACGTCTCCGGGGTGAAAGTAGTAGAGGTGAGCGACCGGCTCAAGTAAGGCGAGGCACATTTCTGCCGTGAGCAGCCCGAGGGTTAGCCACGAGGGCCAGAGCAGCGCGACGCAAAGCAACACGAGGTACTCGATGTTGATCCAGCCGCGCTGGTAAAGAGAAGAATGCGTTCCCATCCACCACAGCAATGCGGGAAGCTGGGGAATCAGGACCGCAGCCGCGGTAATGCGGGCCGTCCATAGGAGCCGGGACGGTGCGCCGGCAGCACCGGTGAGCCGGTCGGCAGCGTATGTCTCAGAAAGGGTCGCCACTCAAGCAGAATCCTACAGTGCCTCGACCCGTGCGTGTAGGTAAAGTTGCGCGGTGTGGAAATGGTGTCTGAAAGGGAATTGCTGGGGCGGGTGACGGTCGACCCGTGACTCCGATGCCACAAAAGTGGCAGGCGCGCTCGCTTTCCGGTCTGCATCTTCGCGCATGGTTTAGGGTTCAATGGGATTGAGGATTGAGCTTGGTATTCCGGTTTCCAATCAGGTTCACGACGGCATTGCTGGCGGCTGCTGCAGCAGCTCTGTTGTGCGGAAGTGCGGTAGCGGCCGGAGGCCCCACGGAGCAAGCCAGTGTAGCGGAACAGTATCTGCTTGCTGCAGCCAACCAGGAGCGTGCCGCGCGCGGTCTGCAACCGTTGCATCGCGATCCAGCACTCGCTCATGCCGCTGCACAACATGCACGGCAGATGGCGGAGCACAGCGGCATCTCGCATCAGTTCGCCGGTGAACCTGAACTCATTACACGTGGCGCGAGCGCGGGCGCCGCGTTCACCCTGATCGAGGAAAATGTCGCCGAAGCCCCCAGCGCGGTTCAGATTCACGACCTCTGGATGCACTCCGACCATCATCGCGAGAACATGCTGAATCCGTCGATTGACGCAGCCGGCATCAGCGTTGTCCAACGCGGCGGCCAGCTATACGCCGTCGAGGACTTC
>DATNEM010000251.1:0-3407 GCA_035552995.1 Acidobacteriaceae bacterium
TAACCTTTTCATCGAACTCCGAACCGACCCAGTTGGGCTTGTCGAAAAGTTCGAAGCCCATGCGCCCGGTCTGCGGCATGCCTTTGGTGGCGATCTCCATGCGCGCCCGATCCATCTGCTCGGCGCTTACCTGGACGCCGCTGCCGTCTTCAGTCATCTGGTACGGGATATTGGCCGCGGAGAGCTCCTGCGCGACTTGCTGGAGGTCCTTCGATTCAAGGCCGGAATAGAGCGGGCGCCAATCCGGCCGATTGGCGTACCAGAACAGAGCCGCGATGACGGCCCCGCCGAATAGTACAGCTGCGCCCAGCTGGCGGCGCCGGACCGGGTGCATGGCCGCTAGCCACGTGCGCGTTTTGCCGGCCAAAGCAGTCGCGCTGCCGCCCAAGGCTGGACCGGTTCGCACCAGTTGCATGCCTGTCTGTTCTGACTCCGCCATTCTTTTCTTTCTGGGCCGATCCCTTTAGAACTGCATTGACATCATCTGCTGATACGCGCCGACCGCCTTGTTGCGTACCTGTAGCGCCAGTTCGAAGGCCATGTCCGCCTTTTCCGTGGCAATCATGGCATCGTGAATATCGACACCCTGTCCGCTGAGCAGGCCGGTGACAGCGTGCGACGCATTGGCATCCAGTGCGGTTGTTTCGTCGATCATTGATTGCAGCACACCGCCGAAAGGCGCCGCGGGAGTTCCGGCCGATGCCGCGGCGCCAACTGTAGATGCGCTGTTGAGCACCGAGGAGGATGAGATTGGCGTCGTCAATGCGCCTGCGAGTGGCTGAATCATACGTTGCTCCCTACTTCAGGATGTCGAGTGAGGATGTCACCATGTTTTTTTCTGCCTGGACGGCGGTGGCATTGAGTCCATAAGAGCGAGTTGCTCCCATCAGGTCCACCATTTCGGTGAGGGGGTTGATATCGGGGTAGGCGACGTAGCCGTTCGCATCGGCATCGGGATGGGTAGGATCGTAACGCTCCAACGCCGGTGACTGATCGGTCAGGACGCCAGCCACCTCCACGCCGCCGGCAGGTATGGAGCCGCGAGCTGTGCCGCCGAACGCGGCGTTGATTGCAGGCGAAATGCTCGAAGCTTGGCCCTGTGCCAGCAAGGAATCGGCAAAACCGTCGCCGCCTGCTTGCTGGAAGACCACATGTTGACGGCGATACGGTCCGCCATCTGCAGTCCGAGTCGTTTCCGCGTTGGCCATGTTGGCCGCCACGACCTCGGCGCGCACACGTTCAGCCTGTAATGCGGATGCGCTGATGTCCATGACTCCGAAGAGATTCACGGCAGCCTCCCGGTTGAGATAGGTGAGGACATTATTTGCCGTCCTCGTGGATGGCGCTCATGATGCGCGAGTATTCATTGCGAAGCAGCGAGATGCCAGTGCGGAACTCCAACTGCGCCTTGGCCATCTGCATTCCTTCGCGGTCGAGCGAGACATTGTTGCCGTCGGGGCGCGCGGTGAGGCCATCAACATTCGAGGCCTTCACGCTTGGCGAGGACGATGTAGATGTATTGAGCGCGCGTGAGAATTCCCCGGCGAAGTCGAAGCCCTGGGTTTTATAGCCCGGAGTATCGACATTGGCCATGTTTTCGGCGGTCAACTTCATCTGGTCGCTGGCCAGGTCGAGATAACGTTGCAATGCATCGGAGGCTGCTGTTGTGACCTGCATGGGTTGAATGCACCTCGACTTTCCGCACGAAAGAGTGCAGCCGGAGGGCCAAAACCGAGGGCGAAGCCATGAGAGCGCTCTTAGAGCGAGAGAAGACCGTCGAGGCGTGCCCCTCCGCGCTGCTTTTGCGTAGGAATCTTCGCCACGGTTTCTGACACGACGACGAGATTAGAGAGCGCTTATTTTTGGATCGCAGTATCGGCAGACGTAAGACGCTGGGAGACCTGCGCCGGTGTTGGAAGCTGCGTGGTGTCCCAGCCTCCGCCAAGAGCCATGATTAGCTGGACCGAAGCCGTCATCTGCTGCGTGTGATCCGTTGCCAGCGCCTGCTGGTCGTTGAGCAGCGTGTTCTGTGCCGTAACAACGTTGATGTAGGGATCGATGCCTGTCTGATAGCGGCTGGTTTCCATCTCGACAAAGCGCCGCGCGGATTCGGCCGCGGCCTGGTGTTGCTGGATCTGTTGCGAGAGGATACGCCCGGAGGCCAGGTAGTCCTCCACCTGCTGGAAGGCGACGAGGACGGTCTGACGGTAGGCGGCGACGTCGGCATTGTAGGTCTCTATGTACTGATCGACGGTGGCACGCCGCAGGCCGGCATCGAAGATCGTCTGTGAGACTTGTGGCCCCACAGACCAGAAGCGGCTTGACCAATCGAAGAGATGTTTCCAGCTGGAGCTCTCAAGACCCGCGCTCGCGCTGATCGTTACGTTGGGATAGAAGGCCGCAGTGGCAACGCCGATCTGGGCATTCGCCGCAGCCATCACGCGCTCGGAGGCCGCGATGTCCGGACGGCGTTCCAGCAACTGTGACGGAACACCGATCGGAATTGATGGCGGAGTCGCGTCAAGCGGCCGCGCGGGAATCGAGAACGCCGAGGCATTCGCGCCAATAAGGACGGCGATGGCGTGCTCGAACTGGGCGCGAGCAATGCCGAGATTGGTGGCCTGCGCCTGCGCATTCTGGAGGGTGTTCTGCGCTTCCACTACGTTGATCTCGGGCGCAACGCCGGTCTCGAACTGCGCCTGGTTGTACTCAAGCGCCTTTTGATCGTCGGCGACGGTCTGATTGAGAATCGCCTGGAGGGCGTCCTGCCCGCGGATCGCGAAGTAGTCGATGGCTAGATTTGCCTGTTCGGTAAGGCGAAGGTTTTCGAGATCGGCAGCACTGACCTGCGCGTTGTACTGCGCGCCGCGGATCTGGTTGCGCACGCGGCCCCAAAGGTCCGGTTCCCAGGAAGCGTCGAAGGGCAGCGTAATCTGGCTTGTCTGCCTGTTGGTCGGTATCGTGGCGCTGCTGGAGACCCCGGCGGCAGCAGCGGCTCCGCTGGTGTTGTTGGCCGAGGTCTCATTGTGCGTATACCCCGGGCCGAAGGTGACACTTGGGAAGAGCTGCGAATGGGCCTGCGCGATGATTGTGCGCGACTCCATGAAGTTCTCGAAAGCCTGCTTCAGAGCCTGATTGTCGCTGCCGAGCTTTTCCTCGAGCGAGTTCAGTTCCGGGTCGTTGTAGATCTCCCACCACTTGCCGCGGAGCATGGCATCCTTCGGTTGCGCAATCTTCCAGGCGGTCGCGTCCGGAAAATTGGCGGGCGATTCCTTGTAGGCGGCGGGGGGCGCCTGGGCCAGCGCGGGCGGCCGATGATAGGCGGGACCGACTCGGCAGCCGCCGAGTGATAGGACCAGAAGGCCGGATGCGATTGCGATCGGAATGCGGAGTGTAGTCATGGCGAT
>DATNEM010000252.1:0-7616 GCA_035552995.1 Acidobacteriaceae bacterium
GCGAGGTGAAGCGGCGGAAGCGGATATCCAGCGGCGGGATGGGCGCGCGCGGGCGCAGCTCGCGATATTCGTGCTCAAAGATATGGTTCAGGGCCGGTGTCACACCCTGAAAATATCACGCAGCGCTGTGGGTCTTCGGGAGCGAGAACCTCGCCGGTCACGCGACTACTTGGAGCGCGATGGAAGAGTGGGCTCGGCTGGACCGATCGGCACAGCAGTTTCCGAAGGCACGCTCGGGGCCGGCGCATCCGGCGAAGCCGAAGCCGGCAGGCGCATCGGCTCGGTCGGCGCAGGCGCGGCGGAGGAGGCCACGCTCTTCAGCGGCTCCAGATGCGCGACCTGCGTCACCGGGACCTCGACGGCGCCCACGCGGTCGGAGTTCAGATCGTGGATCGCCGTCCGCAGGAAATACCGCCCCTTTACGGGCACGCTGATCTCCTGGTGGAACGCCATGCCACCGGAGAGCAGCTTCGCATACTGGTCTGCCGTCAGCACCGTGTGCAGCCGGTTGCTGGCCGTGATCAGCTTCTCGCCGTCGCCGTTGTAGACAAAGGTCCAGACCTCGACCGCGCAGTGGCGATTGCCGTCCGTGCCTTCATTGCAGCTGAGCGATTTCGCATCCGGCACCAGATCGACGCCATACGCTTTGAACGGCCCTTCGACCTTCACCTTGGGGTTTGGGTTGGACTGGTTGCTCTGCAGCACCGCCGGGCCGGGCGCCGAATCCGAAGGCCGGATGCGGACCTTGAACAGAATCTCCGACTCTTCCGGACCGCCGTGGAGCATCGCGGTCGACATGGTCGTAGGCTGCACCAGCGCCATCGCATTTCCCTGGATCGCGACACGGTTCTTGTTGTTGGGATCGATGGCGTAGTAACCCTCGCGATACGCGAGCTTCACCCGCGGCTGATCCACGGTGACCTTGATGGCGCGAAAGCGCTCGTCCCAAACCTTGTTGGTGGGCGAATACGTGAGCGTGTAGTAGTTGGAGCCGTTCGCCACCGCGCTGCTGATCACCTTGGTGAGGTCGTTGGTGTTGTAGAAGGCCTTGCCGCCGGTGTGCTCCGCCATGGCCTCCATGGCGAGATGATGGTTCGACTCATCCTTCGCCATGTCCATCAAGGAGTCCGAACCGGTGCCGTCGATCGGGTCCATGAAGGAGGTCACGCCGCGCGAGTCAATGGGATAGACCGCGACCTGCGCCTGCGTCAGCAGATTGTCCGTCTTGCGTATCTCGTCGTCATTGGACACCGCGGCGATGCTGCCCGCCGTCGGCGAGTTCACGTCGGGCTGCACGTCCAGCGGGAAGCCGGCCGAAAACCACAGCACGTTCTTCCGTCCGGGAATCGCAACCAGATAACGCGCGAGCTGATCGAACGCGGCCAGCGTCGCCTGGGCCTGCAGCCTCTCATAATCCGAGGTACGCACCGCCTCAAAGCGTTTGACGGCGTCGGATGCGGCGTCCAGATTGGAGTCGCCGCTGAGATTGGAGGAGAGTGTCGTGTCGTTCATCGACCCGCCCTGCACCGGATCGCGCAGCAGGTTGGAGACGGGCGACGGGCCTTTCTTATAGCTCAGCGCGGCCTTCAGAGCGCCCATATCCGCCGTGAAGCCCTGCAGCATGTAAAGCCGGTTGGAAAGGCCGAAAACCGCGATGCGCGTTCCCGCGGGCGCTTTGTTCAGGTACTCGACCAGCTGATCGTGCATGTGCGGCTGCACCATCAGCGGCGTGTTCAGGTAGTCGAGCAGCAGCACGTTCATCGGGCCGTTCTCCGGCGCGGGCGGCCGATTGCTGAAGAGACCCGGGGGCAGCGGCGGCGGCGCAGCGACCCTGGTTCCATCCGGCGGCGCGTCGTGCTCCTCAAAGTGGCGGAGCGTCTGCGGCTTCTTGTCCTCGGTGAGCGTGAAGGCAGAGGCGGGCAAGCCCTTGACCGGATTGCCCTGTGAGTCGGTAACGACCACATCGATCACGACGATGTTTGAGTAGGTGCGGATGACGGGAACCGGCGCGGAGGTTTGGGACGATGCGGATCGCGGAAAGTTGCGCGCGTTCTGCACGGACGGGGAGTTGACCTGAGCAGGAACGGATGCAGTGCCCAGCGCAGCGGCAAGCGCAATCAGTGGAATCGGCTCAAAAAAACTCAGCAGGCGATGGCGGACCACTGTACTCTCCTGGGATTCAACCCAAGTCTACACATCCCTTTGACGAATGCACTCGAAATCGATCCCACAAAAGGCGAGGCCTCTGTGCGAGCCATCAGGTGCAGCTCACCGCGGAAATGCATGAAGAACAGTGGCTTATCTGGTGCCCGGTTTCGCCTCTTCGGACGCGGTTTTTGCCGCCTCCTCCACCGGATGCGAAATGTGGCCGACCTGCAGCTTTACCAGCTCCGGCTCGGCGATGCGCTTCGGTCCAAGCACCGCGATCTTCGGCATTGGGCCGCGCACCATTGCCACTTCGTCGCACGCGTAAAGCCGCGGGCAGGCCTGGCAGTCCTTGTAGATCTTGTCCGGCATCGCGGTGCGGTCCGCGATCTTGAAGCCGAAGTGGAGAAAAAAATCCGGGATGCGCGTAAAAAGGCAGACCGAGGTCACGCCCTGCTCGTCCGCTTCTTCGAGCAGCGCCTTCAGCAGGCGGCCGCCGGCGCCCTGCCCTTTTGCCTCGGGCTTCACGACAATGGAGCGGACCTCCGCAAGATGCGGGCCGTAGAGATGCAGCGCGCCGCAGCCGAGAAATATGCCGGCGTCCGAGTGGGCGACATAGAAGTCGCGGACGTTCTCGCAGATTTCGGCGTAGCTGCGTCGCAGCAGCGTGCCGTCCCCGGAGAGCGAGTTCACCAGCTCGAAGATATTCATCGCATCATGCAGCCGTGCCGGTCGCACCGCGGCTCCGCCCGTGCGTGCGCGGGTGGACGCGGTGGATTCGCTGGCTGTCATCAATGACGCGGTGCTCATCTTGTCCTCTCCTTCGATCTTGCTTGCTACTTGTTTGCCGGCCTGCTTGCTTTATTGTCCTCCAACCGCTGCCGTGCGGCTGCAAGAGCTTCTGCAACTCTCGTGCGGGCCGTACCACCGGCGACATCGTGACAATCCAGTGTCGCCTCTAGTGAGATGGCGCTGTAGAAGTCCTCGGCAAAGGCGTCGGAGAGCTTGCGCAGTTCCTCTATCTTTAGATCGTTCAGTTCGCGGCCGGATTCAAGCCCCAGCCGAACGGCATGGCCCACGATCTCATGCGCCTTGCGGAAGGGCACGCCTTTGTTCGAGAGATATGTCGCGGCAGCCATCGCATTCAGATAACCCGTGGTCGCGGCTGTCTTCATGCGGGCGTAGTTGAACTTCAGCGCCGCAGTGAATTTTGGCAGCAGCGCCAGCATGCCGGTCAGCGTATCGGCCGCATCGAAGACCTGCTCCTGGGCTTCCTGCAAATCTTTGTTGTAGGCCAGCGGCAGGCCTTTGATGAGTGTGCTGAGCGCGGTCTGCGCTCCGATCAGCCGTGCCGACTTGCCGCGGACTAGTTCCGTCAAGTCCGGGTTCTTCTTTTGCGGCATGGCGGAGGAGCCAGTAGAGAAAGCCTCAGGCAGCTCCACAAAGCCGTACTCGGCGGTCGAGAAGAGAGTGATCTCCTCAGCGAAGCGCGAGGCATGGATGCCGATGGTCGCGGCCGCCTGCGTGAACTCCAGCAGAAAGTCGCGGTCGCTGGTCGCGTCCATCGAGTTGGGCGTCGGCCCGTCGAAGCCCAACTCGCGCGCAGCGATGGTGCGGTCGAGCTTCAGCGTGGCGCCCGCAATCGCGCCCGAACCCAGCGGGCAGAGGTTCATTCGCTTACGCGCGTCTGCCAGGCGCGTGATGTCGCGCTCGATCATGGCGACATACGCCAGCAGCCAATGCGCCACCAGCACCGGCTCCGCCCGCTGCAGGTGCGTGTACGACGGCATCACGTTCTCGCCGGCGGCTTCAGCCACGCCGGTCAACGCAGTTGCCCACGTGCGGAGGCTCGTAATCGCTGCGTCAATCACCCCGCGCACGAATAGCCGCATGTCCGTCGCGATCTGCTCATTGCGACTGCGACCCGTGTGCAACTTCAGCGCCAGATCACCGACCTCGCGCGTCAATTCCAGCTCGACGAAGTGGTGCACATCCTCAGCAGTCTCTGCCGACTTCGCAAACGGCGCAGCGGAGTCATAGATCGACCGCGCATTCACATCCAGCTTGCCTAGGGCGCGCAGTCCCGCGCACATCTTCTCCGCTTCCTCTGCGGTCAGGATGCCGGCAGCCTCAATCGCGCGAGCATGTGCAATGCTGGCGCTGATCTCAGCCTGGAAGAGCCGCCAGTCGAACGGAAAGCTGCGCTGCCACTGCTCGAAGTCCTTATCCAGCGGCTCACGAAAGCGACCCGACCACATCTTGCCTGCGGGTTGTTCTTGATTGCTCATGGTCAATCTTTTCCATTCGGGCATTGAGGGCCCGGCGCTTGAAACTTGAGGAGCTCGCCTTTCGCTAGGCCGGAATGTTTGATCCAGCTTGTCTGAAGTTTCTTTAGCTCGGGCGTGGAGACTTGTTCACACCCCATCACCGCGTTCCATACAGCGCCAGTGACCGGATCAACTGCATAAAAACCGATCTCCACGCTTCCATTGGGGAGACCGTTCCAAATTGCGTCGAATACATAGAGGCCCTTGTCCGTTTTGGGCAAATCAAACTGAAAGCCAGGCAATTTCCTCTGTCGTAGGGGCACGGCTGTCAACGCAAATTGTTGAGCTTCTGTCACAGACATGCGAGGTGGTTCGACTGCACGCGCAGAGGCGAGCCCGCTGCCATTCAACAGAATCACGGAGATAAGAAATCTCTTCATTCGTTGTCGTTCTTGTCGCTCCCGCCGCTCAGCTGCGGCATCTCATTCCCTTTGCTCAGCCGGATCAGACCGCTTTCTGCATAGGTCAGCAGCTTGTCGCGCGTGTCTGTAATGTCGAGGTTGCGCATGGTGAGCTGGCCGATGCGGTCGCGCGGCGAAAACGCCGACTCGGTCTTCTCCATACTCAGCCGCTCCGGCTTAAAGGTGAGGTTCGGCGATTCGGAATTCAGAATCGAGTAGTCGTTGCCGCGCCGCAGCTCCAGCGTTACCTCGCCAGTGACAGGACGCGCCACCCAGCGCTGCGCCGACTCGCGCAGCATGATGGCCTGCGGATCGAACCAGCGCCCCTGGTAGAGCAGCCGGCCCAGCTTGCGCCCGTTCTCGCGATACTGCTCGATGGTGTCCTCGTTGTGAATGCCGGTCACCAGCCTCTCATACGCGATGAACAGCAGCGCCAGCCCCGGCGCCTCATAGATGCCGCGGCTCTTGGCTTCGATGATGCGGTTCTCGATCTGGTCGCTCATGCCGAGGCCGTGGCGCCCGCCAATACGGTTGGCTTCGAGCAGCAACTCGACCGCATCCGCAAACTCGCGCCCGTTCAGCGCCACCGGCACGCCTTCGACAAAGCGCACGCGCACTTCTTCGCGCGGCACGCTGACATCGTCGCGCCAGAAGGCCGTGCCCATGATGGGCTCAACGATCTTTACGCTCGATGAGAGCTGTTCCAGGTCTTTGGCTTCGTGCGTCGCGCCCAGAATATTCGAGTCCGTCGAATAAGCCTTCTCCGCCGACATCTTGTACCCGAAGCCCGCCTTCTGCATAAAGGCGGACATCTCCGCGCGGCCACCCAATTCGTCGATGAAGGCGGAGTCGAGCCAGGGCTTATAGACTTTGAGGTTCGGATTGACCAGCAGCCCGTAGCGATAGAAGCGCTCAATGTCATTGCCCTTGAAGGTCGACCCGTCGCCCCAGATGTTGACGTCGTCTTCCTTCATCGCCGTGACCAGCATGGTGCCGGTGACAGCGCGGCCGATGGGCGTGGTGTTGAAGTACGTCACGCCGGCAGTGGTGATGTGGAAAGCGCCTGCCTGCAGCGCGGCAATACCTTCGCGGACCAGCGCGGCGCGGCAATCGATCAGCCGCGCCTTCTCCGCGCCGTATTCGAGCGCCTTGCGCGGGATGGCGTCGTAGTCCGTCTCGTCCGGCTGGCCCAGATTCGCGGTGTAGGCGTAAGGGATCGCGCCCTTCTGCTTCATCCAGTGCAGCGCGGCGCTGGTGTCCAGCCCACCGGAAAAGGCGATCCCGACCTTCTGGCCGACGGGCAGATTTTCAAGAATCACTGACATCGTGCTCAACCCTTCGCTGGCTGTAACAGAAGTGCGCAATCCCGCACTGCGATTCTGTTCGCCATCCGGTTACAAATTCATTTCGCGCAAGAGCCCGGCTCAGATGGTCCGCTTGCGCGCTTGCAGGCCGCGATCGCGCGGGCTGTGGATGCGCTTGGCTCCGCCGAGCAGCATCAGCAGCAAAGCCTTCTGCGCGTGCATGCGGTTCTCCGCCTGGTCAAAGACGACGGACTGCGGGCCGTCGAGCACCGCATCGGTCACCTCAGCGTTGCGATGCGCCGGCAGGCAGTGCATAAAGACCGCGTCCTGTTGCGCTTTGCTCATTAGGGCTTCGTTGACCTGATACGGCTTGAAGATCGGCGCGCGCTTGGTGGCCTCATGCTCAAAGCCCATGCTGGTGCAGACATCGGTGTAGACCGCGTCCGCGCCGGTCACGGCCTTCGCCGCATCCTGCGTGAGCGTGATGCTGCCGCCGGTCTGCTCGCTTATTTCGATGGCCTTGTGGATGATGTCGAGCTTCGGCCCGAAGTTCTTTGGGCTGGCGATGGTGCAGTGCGCGCCCAGCTGCGCCGCCGTCAGCATCAGCGAGTGGCACACGTTGTTGCCGTCGCCCACGTAAGTAAAGCGCAGGCCTTCGACCGTGCCGAAGCGCTCTTCCAGCGTGAAGAAGTCGGCGATGGCCTGGCAGGGGTGCTCAAGGTCCGAGAGCGCGTTGATCACCGGCACCTTTGCGGACGCCGCCATCTCCGTGATGGTGTCATGCGAGTAGGTGCGCAGCACGATCACGCTCATCCAGCGCTCCAAGTTGTGCGCCATGTCCTGTATCGACTCGCGCTCGCCCAGCGGCGACTGCGTCTGGTCGACGAAGATTGCGTTGCCGCCCAGCGTGTTGATCGCCGCCTCAAACGTCAGCCGCGTGCGGAGCGATGCCTTCTCAAAGAACAGCACCATCTGCTTCGAGTCGAGCGCGTGGCGAAAATCCTCAGGGTGGTTCTTTACCGCGTGCGCCAGCTCCATAATCGCGGCCATCTCTTCCACGGTCAGGTCGGCGATGGAACACAGGTCGCGGCCGTTCAGCCGCTTGGCGGCCTCGGAGAAAGAGACGTCGCTCTGAATGCTGAGGTGCTTCCGGGCGGGCGCGTGCTCTTCGGACTTCGGATTCGGATTCATCATCACGGTTTTGCTACCCATGTTTGTGCTCCCCTGCCGGCGACTGGCCGGCCATTGCTGCAGCGAGAATTCCGTCGAGCGCGGCGATAGCGTGATCGACGTGCTCACGCTCCAGAACGAACGGCGGCAGAAAGCGCAGCACCGTCTCGCTGGTCCTGTTAATAATGATGCGCTGCGCCATCATTTCAGCAGCCGCGCGCTTGGCCAGCTCGGCGGAATCAAGCTCGATACCCAGCATCAATCCCATT
>DATNEM010000253.1:0-6748 GCA_035552995.1 Acidobacteriaceae bacterium
CATTTCGTTTCGTTGGTCGAAGAGCTTCTTGACCTTGGGATGGATGTGGAAGCCCGCGGGATAGCGCGTGGTCGCGCGGACGAGTTCGGCGATGCGGTCGGCAGGCAGGCCGGTCTCGATGTCGTCTTCGGGCAGCGCGCATCCGCCGTGGTAAGGCGCCCAGTAGTCGGGCAGCGTGACGAGCCGGACCTTGGTGCGGGACTTCGCGGCGAGCTTCTGCGCTTCGAGGAATTCGGTCTGGACGGCTTTTGCTTCGGGCTCCGGGTCGACGCCGATGCGCTGTGCGTAGAGCTTATAAAGCTGAGGATGTTTTTGAATCGCCGCGTAGCGGCGCGGCTGGGTGACGGTGGGGTCGTCGACCTCGCTGTGGCCGTGGCGGCGATAGCCGATCAGGTCGATGACGACATCGATGTGGAAGCGATGGCGATACTCGGCGGCGATGCGGGCCACTCGCACAACCGCGTCGGGGTCCTCCGCGTTGACGTGGAGGATAGGGATCGGCAGGCGCTTCGCGATGTCGGAAGCAAAGCGCGATGCATTCGACTCGCCGGGCAACGCGGTGAAGCCGAGGAGGTTGTTCACCAGCACGTGAACCGTCCCGCCGACGTCGAAGCCGGGCAGCGCGCCCAGGACAAGGCATTCTGCAAGGATGCCCTGGCCGGCGAAGGCGGCGTCGCCGTGCATGGTGATGGGCAGAACCTGATCGTGTGCCGATTCTTCGTTGCTTGTGATAGCAGCGCGGATTTGTTTCGCTCGGGCGCGACCAAGCGCCACGGGATCGACGGCCTCGAGATGGCTGGGGTTGGAGACGAGATGAAGCGCGATGGTGTGCCCATCGGGAGTCTTGTAGTCGCCCGTCGCGCCCATGTGGTACTTCACGTCGCCGCCGCCGAGCACGCTGCGCGGGCTCACGTCCTCAAAGCGCGCGAAGATTTCCGCAGGCGAGCGGCCGATGGTGTTGGTCATCACGTTGAGGCGGCCGCGATGGCTCATGGCGAGCACGGAAGTGTTGGTCCCGAGGGGCGCGGCGGAATCGAGCAGCGCATCGAGGAAGGGGATGAGGACGGTGAGGCCTTCGAGCGAGAAGCGCTTGGTGCCCAGATAACGCGACTGGATGGTCTGCTCGAAGAGGTCGGCGCGGATGAGGCGCGAGAGGATGCGCGCGCGGTCTTCGGCGGACGCGGGCGTGGAGGGTGTCTCCATTGCTTGCGCGAGCCATTCGCGCTCCGCAAGCCCGGGGATGTGCATGAAGTCAACGCCGATGCTGGAGCAGTAGATGGCGCGGGCCTCATCGGCGATGGGGCCGGTTGGCGTGGTGGCGGGGAAGGATTCGGGGGGGAGGAACTGCCCGAGTGGATCGAGCGAGGCCTGCAGATAGCCCCAGCGGCGGAAGACGTCAAAAATTCTTTCGTGCTCGGCTTCGCGGACGGCTTCGCGCGCGGGGTCGGCGGCGGTTTGGGGTTCGGTCGGGGAGAGGGTTTGCGCGGCGGCCATGCTGATATTGAGTTTAATGGTTTTCGCGGGGAATGCGGGGAAGGGACGCTATTCGGACGGCGGTTTGTAAGCCATCTCCGCAGACGCCGTCATTCTGGAGCGCAGCTCCAGAATCTCCGTATTTGGTTTTGCTTAAGGGCACGGCTTCAGCCGTGCCGTGATGTACCGGATCGGCGTGGGGCTTTAGCCCCTGAGGGCATCTTCCACGGCACACACTGGCATGCCTATCCGGTCACGCCGAGGACTTTGACGATGATGCGTTTGAGGCGCTGGCCGTCGAACTCGGCGTAGAAGATGCGCTGCCAGGTGCCGAGGTCGAGGCGGCCGCCGGTGACGGGCAGGGTGGACTCGTGGTGCAGCAGCAGCGCCTTGAGGTGGGCATCCGCGTTGTCCTCACCGGTGTGGTGGTGCTTGTAGCCGGGCCATGCGGGCGCGAGTTTTTCGAGCCAGGTGCTGATGTCTTCGATGAGGCCGGATTCATTGTCATTGACGTAAATAGCGGCGGTGATGTGCATGGGCGAGACGAAGCAGAGCCCGTCGGCGATGCCGCTGCGCTGCACGATGGCCTCGACCTGCGGGGTCAGGTGCACCATCTCATAGCGCTTCTTCGTCGTTAGGGTGATGTATTCGGTGTGGGCCTTGGCGGTGGGCATGGTGCTCCTGATTAATGGCGGTTGTTTGGAGGTATGTCGTGCTGCACTCTGACGCCCTGTTTCCTGAAGACGGAAAAGTAGTAAACCAGCGCACCGAAGCACGGGGTTAGCGCAATGAAGGTTAGCCACAGCACCCTTGATGCGGTTGTTTCTCGGGTCGCCGCACAATCCCACAACATTCCAAGCCAAAGAGCAACCCCGCCAACTGTCAGAAAGACGATGAACGCACCCTAGCGGCAGCCAAAAAACGTGAGGCAATCTGTCGAACGCATTCATCAGGTCATAACCGCTGAAGGCACTGAAGACACTTAGGGCAAATTCGACCCCGAGGGTCGCAACAATGCTTATGGCTACAACTCGGTAAAAGGATCGAAGCGACAAGTCGGTCCAAGACCTCAGGCATAGGCTAAATGACTTGTCGGCGATGTGCCTGAGCGACTGCCCACTAACGGCTTGACGGACTCTCTATACTGACTATATGACGGCCCTGCATACATCCCTAGAAGCGCTGCGCATGGCGGGAGTGATGGCGTGGGAGATCCTGTGGGCGCTGTGCCTGGGGTTCCTGCTGTCGAGCGTGGTGGAGGCCGTGGTCTCGAAGGCGGAGATGGGGCGGCTGCTGCCGGACTCCAGCGCCGGGACGATCGTGAAGGCGAGCGCGATGGGCGCGGCGAGTTCGTCGTGTTCTTACGCGGCGACGGCGCTGGCGCGCACGCTGTTCCGCAAGGGCGCCGACTTTATTGCAGCGATGGCGTTCCAGTTTGCTTCCACAAATCTGGTGGTTGAGCTAAGCGTGCTGCTCGCTGTGGTGATGGGCTGGCAGTTCATGGCGGCGGAATTCGTCGGCGGACCGATCATGATTCTGCTGCTGGTGGTCCTGCTGCGGGCGACGGTGACGCCGAAGATCGTGGAGGCGGCGCGGGCGCAGGCCGAGCGCGGGCTGACCGGACGCATGGAGGGCCACGCGGCGATGGACATGAGCCTGCACGAGGGGACGTTCTGGCAGAAGGTGACTTCGCGCAAAGGCCTGACCGCGACCAGCCACTACTACTGGATGGACTGGTACTCGCTGGCGCCGGACATCGCGCTGGGGCTGGTGATCTCGGGCGTGCTCGCGGCATTCGTGCCCACGAGTTTCTGGCAGGGGTTCTTTCTGGCGGGGCATCCGGCGCTGGCGCGGGTGTGGGGGCCGCTCGTAGGTCCGCTGGTGGCGGTGCTGTCGTTCGTCTGTTCAGTGGGGAATGTCCCGCTGGCAGCGGTGCTGTGGAATGGCGGCATCAGCTTCGGTGGCGTGATCGCATTCCTGTTCGCGGACCTGCTGATCCTTCCCATCCTGAACATCTATCGCAAGTACTACGGGCTCAAGGTGGCGGCGCTTCTCGCGGGGACGTTCTACATTGCGATGGCGGGGGCGGCGCTTGCAGTGGAGGGAATCTTCGGCGCGCTGCACCTGATTCCCCAGCACACGCACCTGATGGTGATGGAAGAGGCGATCCGGTGGAATTACACGAGTGCGCTGAATGTGCTTTTCATATGCGTCAGCGGCGCCCTATTTATCCGCTTCCTTAAGACCGGCGGCCCTGCCATGCTGCGCGAAATGGGCGGCGACGCCCGCAATCCCAACGCAGCGCCGAGCCACTGCTGCCACGAAGAGCCTGCCGCCGCGCCGATGCACTCCTGCCATGAGGAAGAGAAACCCGTGGCGGTGGCGTCCTGCTGCCATGAGGAGCCTGAACCAGAGGTGCGTGGGCGAGGCGATTGCTGCGGGGGAGAATAACTCGTCTTACTGATTACGGCCATCTCTGCGCGGCGTGCAGGATGCGGGCAAGGTGGACAGTATTGCCGGCGTGGACGCAAATGATGATGTACGGCAGTGCCGTCAACTCCAATTCCCGAGTTCCCTTGACCCTGCCGGGCCGGCCGAGACCGGGAAACTTCCGCAGCTCAGCAGGCGCATCATAAATGGCGCGGACAATGCGGGCAGCGTGTTGCGGAGTTTTCTCAAACAGATAGTCGGCGATCTGTTCCAGGTCCGCGTTTGCGGCGTCCGTCCAGCGAAGCTCGATCAAGCGAGTTATTGCTTCTTGGCGAGATACGCGTCAAGTCGCGTCCCCACCTGTTCGTGGCTCAAGGTCTGGCCGCGTTCGATCTGGACGAGGCCAGCCTCTACTTCAGACCGGAACCACTCGTCATAGTTCACCAGCCGCTCAACTGCCTCGATGATAAGGGCCTCGCTGTCCGTGCTCTGCCGGTTGGCAAGCTGGGACAACTTTGACTCCACGTCGGCTGAGAGATGGACTTCCATGACTTGAGGTTAGGAAGGACGGGAACCGCTGTCAACCATTAAGCATCTGATACCCTGAGCCTTAAGAAAGCTATATTCCGGAGCGAGTTACGGCCTTCCTGTCGCCAGAGGCATACGCCAAGCGAACGGTTCTTGCAGTGCAGGAGTATGCGACCCTGTGCGGCGCGGCGCTTGCCGACCTGTTCACCCCGCCGCTGTACTGGTCGGATATCTTCACCCAGATGGACTCGATCGGCGTTGGGTCCATGCCCATCATTCTGCTGACTGGTTTCTTCACCGGCTGCGTGCTTGCGCTGCAATCTGTGACGGCGCTGAAGCAGTTCGGCGCGGTCTCGATGACGGGAACGCTGGTCGCGCTCTCCATGGTCAAAGAACTGGGTCCGGTGCTCACCGGCCTGATGGTCTCCGGACGCAACGCGGCCGGCATGGCGTCGGAACTGGGCTCCATGAAGGTGACCGAGCAACTGGACGCCATGCGCGCGCTGGGTACTGATCCCATCCGCAAGCTCGTAACGCCGCGGCTGGCAGCCACGGTCTTCATGCTCTTTTTCCTCACCATCATCGCGGATGCGGTAGGCATCGCCGGCGGCGCGCTGGTAGCGACGAACCTCCTGGGCCTGAACGCGACAATGTATCTGCACACCTCCTACCAGTCGCTGAAGTACGGCGACGTGGTGCAGGGTCTGGTCAAGCCGCTGTTCAGCGGATTCATCATCGCCACCGTCGGCTGCTACTTCGGCATGAAGACCACAGGCGGAACCCAGGGCGTCGGCAAGGCGACGACACAAGCGGTGGTCTACTCTTCGGTCTCCATCATCGTGGTGGACTTTCTGGTCAGCCGCGTAATGATCGGCATCTTCGGGCGCTGAGGCAGCATATGAGCGAAGCGGCGGAGAACCCGGGTGTGGCGGTTGCGGACCAGACGGAGAACGCCGGCCGGGTCGTCGAATTCGAGAACGTCTCCATCGGCTTCGATGGCAAGCAGGTGCTTGAAGACGTTTCCTTTTCGGTGGAGCGCGGCCAGACGCTCATCATCCTGGGGCCCACGGGCACGGGAAAATCCGTTTTGCTCAAGCTGGCCAATGGACTGCTCAAACCGGACTCCGGCTCCATCCGCATCTTCGGGCGCGAGATTACTGCGATGCCGGAGCGCGAGATCTTCGAGCTGCGTGCGCACATCGGCATGGTCTTTCAGGAATCGGCGTTGTTCGACTCGCTGACGGTGGAGGATAACGTTGCGTACCGCCTGCACGAGGAGCACGTGCCGGAGGACGAGGCGCACAAACGCGTGGTGGAGGCGCTGGAGTTCGTCGAGCTGGGCCACGCGATCGACAAGTTCCCGTCGGAGCTTTCGGGCGGCATGCGGCGGCGCGTCTCCATCGCACGGGCCATCATCTCCGGGCCGGACCTGATCCTCTACGACTCGCCGACGGGCGGCCTCGACCCGATTACCTCGACCACGATCATTGAGCTCGTAATGAAGCAGCGCGATGTCTCGCACACCACTTCGCTCCTGGTCACGCAACGCCTGCAGGACGCCTTCGTGCTGGCCACGCATCGCTATGACGCAAAGCAGGGAATGCGGCCGATCGCGAAGGACGGCCCGGAGCGCGGCATCGATGCGGGAACCAAGTTCCTCCTCCTCAACGACAATCGCGTGATCTTCAACGGGACTACGGAAGAACTGGTACACAGCGAAGATCCATGGATCAAGGGATTCCTTGCGTGAGGTGATCAAGCACTCCGGTGGACAGCGATCCTGCAAGATGCTCATTATGCGCAGCTTGTGCCGCACCACGGACGGGACATGGGAACCTCGCGAAGCATCAGGAAATCGCGCGCCTGGCGCAGGGTTTTGCACTTCTGAATGGTAAAATCTTAGCAATGAGTACTCCGCTGAAAACCCTCTTTCTAAACCCACCTTCTTTTGAGAAATTCGATGGCGGCGCCAGCAGCCGCTGGCCGGCGACGCGCGAGATCGAAAGCTACTGGTATCCAGTCTGGCTGACCTATCCCGCCGGCATGCTGGAGGGTTCGCGCCTGGTGGACGCTCCGCCGCATCACCTGAGCTGGCAGGACGTAACCGACATCCTGAAGGACTACGAGTTTCTGGTGCTGTTTACCAGCACCATGGGCTGGGACGGCGATCAGCGGGCAGCGGAAAAGATCAAAGAGACCTACCCCAACATCAAGATCGCGTTTGTGGGGCCGCCGGTGACGACCTCGACTGACAAGGCGCTGAACGAATGTCACGCCATCGATTTTATCTGCCGGCGCGAGTTCGATTTCTCTATCG
>DATNEM010000254.1:0-10641 GCA_035552995.1 Acidobacteriaceae bacterium
CCGGCGTCTCCGCCGGGCGGCTGCAAGGCCTCGAGCGACGGCCAATTGCAATGCTTCCACGCGCAAACCCGCTACTACATCCGGACCAAAGGCGTGGTGGAAACCGGCGCAAACTCCTGCGCGGGATGCCACACGCGCTTGCTGCCTGACGGCACCCTCTTTGAAGGCGGCCAGGGCGTTCCTTTCTTCGGCTCCGCCACCGCCGAAGCGACTGTCCGAAGCGAGACTCCGGAACGGTTTCAAAGAGTAGTAGACAGCTGGTGGAAACGGTACGGAGTGCCCTGGATCGAGAGCAAGGAAGATTTCGAAAAGGGTCTCACCAGGGACGAAGTCATCCGCATCTTTGAGGCTTTTCAACCGGCAGTGTTCCCGCGGCAGGGCACCAGTTATGACCATCCCGTGCGCGTACCCTCGCTGGTCGGCATCGGCGATCTCAAATACCTCGATGCCACAGGCCTTGTCCGCAACCGGTCCATCGGCGACCTCATGCGCTATGCCGTCGTCAACGAGGGCCTCGATATGAGCGCGCACTTCGGCGACTTCCAGCCAGACCCGCAGAGTCTCGGCGGCTTCGGCGCCGACGCCGGTACACGCTACAGCGATGAGCAGCTCTACGCTCTCGCCCTCTACATCGAATCACTTCAGCCTCCACCCAATCCGAATCCTTTCGACGCACACGCCCGCCATGGCCAGCAAATCTTTGAGCGCGAAGGCTGCCCCTTCTGCCACACGCCCCCGCTGTACACCAACAACATGCTCAACCCGGCGCGCGGCTTCAAAGTCCCGGACGACCTCCGCAAGACCGATGCCATCATGGATAGTTCCGTGAACACGGATCCGACGCTTGCCCTTGAAACCCGCCGCGGGACCGGCTTCTACAAAGTCCCATCATTGCGAGGCCTCTGGTATCGCAGCGCCTTCAGCCATAGCGGCCAGGCTGCCACGCTGGAAGAGTGGTTCGATCCGGGTCGCCTGGAGAAAGGCTATGTCCCCAAAGGCTTCCATCTCGGCCCCGGTCCCATCGAAGGTCACGAAAAAGGCCTCGATCTTTCGCCCGAAGAAAAGCACGACCTCATCGCGTTCCTGAAGACACTTTGATTCGGACGGATGCGAATGACGCGCAAAGTGTCAAGTTCCTTCGCGCAAGCCATTGTCCCTGCCCACTTCCACGACATAAGTCGAGTACGCGGACTACTACAATAGAAGAAAGGGCCAAATTCAGCATCAGCGATCCAATCGGCGAACCCTGCTTCCCCTGTGTCCTTCGCCAACGGCGCAAAATAAACACCTGGCTGTAACGCAGTAATTACGATTAGCTGTAAGGGATTTGCCGCAAATGGCGGAAACAAGGGTAGATGGTTCTACGGGCGGGCAGAGGGGAGCAGGTACTACAGGCCGCCTCGGCCTCATCGCCGGCAACGGGCGGTTTCCGTTTCTGCTGCTGGATGCTGCCCGCGCCCATGGCCTCACCGTTGTGGTCGCCGCCATCAAGGAGGAAACCGATCCGGAGATCGACGGCCGCGCCGCCGCTGATCCCAACATTCGCGTCCATTGGCTGTCGCTCGGCGAACTTTCGAAACTCATCGACACCTTTCGCGCGGAAGGCGTGACCCGCGCGGTGATGGCCGGCCAGGTGCGCCACACGCAGATCTTCTCCTCCATCCGACCTGACTGGCGTCTTGCAAAACTTCTCCTCAACCTCCGCACACGCAATACCGACATGCTGCTCGGTGCGATCGCGAAAGTCCTGGGTGACGAAGGCATCGAACTCATCTCCTCCACGCACTACCTGGAGCCGCTGCTCGCGAAGCCGGGCGTGCTCACGCGCCGCGCGCCAACCGAGGCCGAGCAGAAAGACATCGCTTACGGACGCACCGTAGCCCGCGCGATTGCCGCCTACGATCTGGGGCAGACGGTCGTCATCGCCGCACAGGCATGCGTCGCCGTGGAAGCCATGGAAGGCACCGACGCTACGGTTGAACGGGCCGGTGCGCTGATGGGGCGTTGGGATGACGCCGCCTCAACCCTTAGCCGCGCCCTCACCGTCGTCAAAGTCGCCAAGCCAAAGCAGGACATGCGCTTCGACGTCCCGGTCATCGGAGTCGCAACCATCGAAGCGATGGCCCGTGCCGGAGCCACCTGCCTGGCCATCGAGTCCGGCCGCACGCTGCTTTTCGACTCCGCCGCGATCGTCGCCGCAGCCGATGAAGCCGGGATCGCGATCATCGCGCAACCCCACCAGATCGGGGCCCCCGAAGCGGCTTCGGCGGCCGGCGCGGCGGAGACAGTCGCGTGACAACTCCCGGGTCTGCAAAGCGGTAGTATGGTCGCTGCGCGAATCTTGCTATTCCGCACGATTTTGTTCACGCGACATCGCAAAAAGGAGAAGCACCCATGCTTCGCAGCAAAAGTTTTGCCATAGCTCTTACCGCCGCGTTCGCCTTCGCCACGTTCGGCCTTCAGGCCCGCGCAGGCGATCCCCTCGCCGAAGGCGCCAAGGCGCCCGACTTCAGCTTGCCCTCGCAGGAGGACACCGCCGTCAAACTGTCGCAGTACCACGGCAAGTGGGTCGTTCTCTACTTCTATCCCAAGGACATGACTACCGGCTGCACCATCGAGGCGCACAAGTTCCAGGAGGCATTGCCCAAGCTGGACGCCCTCAACGCCGTCGTGCTCGGGGTCTCGCTGGACACGGTTGAGAGCCACAAGACCTTCTGCTCGAAGGATTCGCTCACCTTCAAGCTGCTCGCCGATCCGGACCATAAGGTGATCGACGCGTACGGCGTTCCTGTCTCCATGCACGGGGCCAACGGCTTTGCCCAGCGGGACACCTTCCTGATCTCGCCGCAGGGCAAGATCGTCAAGGTATGGACCAACGTGAATCCCAACACCCACACGGACGACGTGCTGGCCGAGATCGCCGCCGAAAAGAAATAGTCTCCCGCAGACGCAAAACGGCCCGGACCTCTCGAGAGGAGCCCGGGCCGTTTTGCTTGCCTTAGGTGCAGCAGGAACTACTTCTTCTTCTTCGCAGCCTTCTTGGTTGACTTCTTCGCTGCCTTCTTCGTTGCCTTCTTTGCTGCTTTCTTCGTTGCCAAGGTTCTACCTCTCGTTTGTGATTTTTTGGCGCCCTTCTTTGCGGCGGCCTTTTTGGAGGCCGCCTTACCGCCGCGACGGGAGCCTTGCTTCTTCGCGGCAGATTTCGATGTCTTTTTTGCGGCTTTCTTCACGGCTTTGCGCGAAGATTTGCTGGCGGCTTTCTTCGCAGCCTTCTTGGGAGCGGCCTTTTTCGCGGGAGCTTTCTTTGCAGCTTTCTTCACAGCCTTCTTTGCCGGCGCCTTCTTGTTTGCAGAGCCCATCCGCGCAGGCTTCGCGGTTTTGGACATTCTCTCCGCCGGGTCGTAGCCGCGAACCGGCGAAGGCATCGCCGCAACGATGATGGCCTCTTCCACGCGCGGCTCCGGTTCCAGCAGACCGTCCACGTCATCATCCACGCTGCCCAGGTCATCATCGTCCGAGGTGACGGCGACACGCACTTCTTCCTCTTCCTCGTCGTCATCGAAGGGCGATTCGCTCTCGTAGCCGTCGCCGAATTCATCGTCTGCCGGCGCGGCCGACAGCTTCACTCTGTTCTCGTCGAGTTCGTCAAGCCAACCGGTCCCAGTAAGCTTCATCGTCGATGTCCTCGTTGCCGCACCGCTCGCGCCCCGCGATGCGTTTCGAATCTCTCTCTGCGATGCAACGGGAAGAGCATTTGCATCGCGCACGGATTCTAGCAACAGAATGCATCCGGACGCCACTGAAGGCAAGCATTCTTTTTAGCCGGGAAGCCGGGGTGCCAGCCTGCGCTAGTGTCGCCTTGAGGCGCGTTTGCCGTGCGCAGCGGTCTTCCCGCTGGCCGTATGCGAAGACTTCGTGTGCGCGGTGCTCGCCGAATGTGCTGAACTTCCGTGGGCAGAAGCGGTCGCTGTTTGCTTCGATCTTCGTGAACGCACATGAGTCACCGGGGCCAGGTGTACCGGAGCGCTGACGTACAGGGAACGCTGGGCACGGACGCGGCTGGACGTGAGATGGTTCCAGCGCCGCAGGTCCTCCACCGATATGTTGAAACGATCGGCAACCGTCACCAGGGTGTCGCCGGCGCGCGTGATGTAGCGCAAGGGATGCGGCAGAGCCGAGGCCGTGACCGGGACCACAAGTTCATCGCCCGCCGCAACCGGGTCGTCCGCCGTGAGCTTGTTGATATTTGCGAGCTGAGTGGTGCGCTCGTGGAAGCTCGATGCGATTGTCTCCAGGGATTCGCCCGGCTGCACTACGTGGAAGCGCCAGGTCGTGCGCTTGTCCTCCGGAATCTCCGCGATGCGCTTCTCGAACACATCCTTCGTGCCTGCGGGAATATGCAGATCGAAATCTGCGTCCTCGGGCGTGGTCATGCGCAGCAGGCTCGGGTTCAGGTCCACAATCTCGCCCAGAGGCGCACCCGTCACGTCTGCCACCAGACGCAGGTCGATCGGGTAGTCCACTGTCACGGTGTCGGAGACGACCGGAGGTTCCGGCACCAGCGTATCCAGCCCATACTGCTTTGGGTTCTTCGCCACAATCGCGGCGGCGATGATGCCTGGCACGTAGTTCTTTGTCTCCTTCGGCAGCGCGTTCCGCTTGTAGAGTTCCCAGAAGTCTGCGTAGCCGGTGCGCATCACCGCGCGCTGCACATTGCCCGCGCCCCAGTTGTAGGCGGCCATCGCGAGATACCAGTCGCCGAACTGGTCGTAGAGCTGCTTCATGTAGTGCGCGTAGGCTATCGAGCTCTTCTCCGGATCGAACCGCTCATCCACCCAGCCGTTCCTCTCCAGGCCGTAGACGCCATTGAACGGCATGAACTGCCACATGCCGCCCGCGCCGGAGCGCCGGTTGAGCGCTTGCGGCTGGAACCCGGACTCGGCCACCGCGAGATAGATCAGGTCCTGCGGAACACCGGCGTCGCGCAGGTCCTTCGCGATCATGGCCTTGTACTTGCCCGCACGCTCCAGCGAACGCAGCAGATGCGCATGCCCTGCCGGCGAGTTCGAGAAGTAGTTGATGAAGCCGGCGACGTAATCGTTCACCACGAGCGGGAGGTCCGACTGCGTCGTCTTCAACTCTTCAGCAACCTTCGCAGTCAGCGCGGCGTCTGGGGGGAACGTAAAGTCTTCGGCGGTATCCAGCGGCGCTGCCTCAACGGCGGGCGAGAAGCCATTGCCCTGCTTCAGCGCCGCCATCTCCAGCGAGTTGATCTCGCTGAGCAGCTGGTCGAACTGGTCTGAGAGTTGCGGGTCGGCCTTCAGATCCAGGCCGCTGGTCAGCATTACGTCTACCGCGGCATCGAAATCCGAGCGCGCGGCTTCGAGTCTTCCCGCGCGATAGTTGTTCAGGCCGCTCTGGTATGCATCTTGCGCGCGGCGGACCAGTTGCTGTTCCTGCTGCGACTTCGCCAACGCGTCCGCCATTTGCTGCGGGGTCTGCGTGGGTGCGCTCGGCGCCTCAACCTGCTCTGCCGGTTGTACTGCGGGAGCCGCCGCAGGCGCGGGAACAGGAGCCTTCGCTGTCTGCTGCGGGCAACCCGCAAGCAGCACCAGCGGCGCGCACGCCAGCGCGACCGCCCAATGCGGCATCCGGCTCAACCTCTGCACCTGCCTTGTGAATTCGGCGATGAGCTTGTCGACGTCTTCATGCGGAGACACACTTTGCAACTGCGACTCGCGCGATTCGCGAACACGATTGCCCTGCTCATTGTAAGACGTTCCGGGCACGCATCAGTACGCACTTTGTATGGGCGTGGGCTGCGCCATACTGCGTTCCGATGTGCGACTTTCGAGTGATAGCATCGAAGGTTGAGGCAGTTCGCACTTCGCATGGATCCCCAGCACATCCGCAACTTCGCGATCATCGCGCATATCGATCATGGCAAGTCCACGCTCTCCGACAGGCTGCTGGAGCTGACCGGCTCGCTGACCGCGCGCGAAATGCAGGCGCAGGTGCTGGACGCGATGGACCTGGAGCGCGAGCGCGGCATCACCATCAAGGCGCACACTGTGCGCATGATGTACCAGGCGCACGATGGCGAAACGTATCAGCTGAATCTGATCGACACACCCGGCCATGTCGACTTCAGTTATGAGGTCTCGCGCTCGCTGGCATCATGCGAAGGCACGCTGCTGGTGGTCGACGCATCGCAGGGCGTGGAGGCGCAGACGCTCGCGAATGCATACCTCGCGATCAACCACGGCCTCGAAGTGATCCCGGTCATCAACAAGATCGATCTGCCCTCGGCGGACATCGAGCGCACGCGCGAGATGATTGAGAAGGCCGTCGGTCTGCCCGCGGACGACGCGCTCGCCGTGTCCGCCAAAACGGGATTAGGCGTGGACGATCTGCTGGAAGCGATCGTGCATCGCCTGCCGCCACCCAAGGGCGATGCGGACGCACCGTTGCAGGCGCTGATCTTCGACTCATGGTTCGATCCCTATCGCGGTGTCGTGGTGCTGGCGCGTATTGTGAATGGCCGCATGACGCAGGGCATGAAGATCCGCATCATGTCGAACGGGAAAACCTTCGACATCGAGAGCATGGGCGTGATGACCCCTAAACCGGTGCCGCTTGCTGAACTGTCAGCCGGCGAGGTTGGCTTCTTCGTCGCGACCATCAAGAACGTTGCGGACACGCGCGTCGGCGACACCATCACCGACGCTGCGCGCCCTTGCGCCGAGCCGTTGCCGGGGTTTGAAGACATCAAGAGCATGGTGTTCGCCGGGCTTTACACCGTGGACACGCACGCGCACGGCATGCTGCGCGAGGCGCTCGAAAAACTGCGGCTCAACGATTCAAGCTTCACCTTCGAGCCAGAGTCGTCCGTTGCTCTCGGTTTCGGCTTCCGTTGCGGCTTCCTCGGCCTGCTGCATCTGGAGATCATCCAGGAGCGGCTGGAGCGCGAGTACGATCTCGACCTCATCACCACCGCGCCCGGCGTGCGCTACAACATCCTGCTGACCGACGGTTCGACCATCGAGGTCGACAACCCGTCGCGCTGGCCCGACCCGGCAAACATCGAGACGATCGAAGAGCCTGTGATCCTCGCGAAGATCCTCACCAACGAAGAATACGTCGGCGGAATCTTCAAGCTTGTCGAAGACAAGCGTGGACGCCAGGTGAACTTCGAATACGTCTCCGAGACGCGCGTGATGATCACCTACGAGCTGCCGCTCAATGAGATCGTGCTCGACTTCTACGACCGGCTCAAGAGCGTTTCACGCGGCTACGCTTCGCTCGACTATCACATGCAGGGACACTGGATCTCGCCCATGGTGAAGATGGACATTCTCATCGGCGGCGATCCAGTCGATGCGCTCTCCGTGATCGTGCATCGGGACTCGGCGTACGAGCGTGGCAAGGCTCTGGTGTCGAAGATGCGTGAGCTGATTCCGCGGCAGATGTTTGAGGTTGCAATCCAGGCGGCGATCGGCTCGAAGATTATCGCGCGCGAGACGGTAACCGCGTTACGCAAGAACGTCATCGCCAAGTGCTACGGCGGCGACATCAGCCGCAAACGTAAGTTGCTGGAGAAGCAGAAGGAAGGCAAGAAGCGGATGAAGCGCATCGGGAAGGTGGACATCCCCCAGGAGGCATTCCTGGCCGTACTGAAGGTGGGAGAAGACTGACCCGCTGCGCGTCAGGCACGGATCGATAATTCCAATGCCGAAATTCCAATGTACGCGGAACGCAAGAATTCGTTAGATGCTGCTTCTATGGATCGCGGTATCTGTGGAAAGCCCCCGTTTTTGAGGAACTTGACGAGGCCGGTCGTCCGGTTTGGTGCATATACAGCGCTGGCCCGACCAAATAGAACAAAATAAATCATTTATCCGAGAGTAATATCTTCCATTATCTCGGCACGGCGAGGTTCCAGATTGAAATGTGAAAGATTCGCAATCCTGAATCCACAATATTTTCCACATCCTGGTGGTGCGGGCGAGCAGCGACACTGCTCCAACTGAACGCAAAAGAGGAGGCCGTTGGGCCTCCTCTTTTGTCGCCTGCGAAGCTTGTCCTACTTGGCGGGAGTCGCAGTGTGTGGTGTCGTCGTCGAGTGTGTCGCGCCGGTGGTACCCGCCGGACGACGGGCGGGCGCTGTCGTACCAGCCCCCGAACCCGCGGACGGAGCGGACGGAGCCGGCGGTGCTACGCCGGAGGCCTTGTTGTACCCGTCGATGATCGCTTCGGTGATGTCGGCGTTCTGGTCCTGCGCAGCCCAGATCAGCGGGCTCTGCTGGTCGCCGTAGTTCAGCAGCAGCGTATAGCCGTTTTTGGAGACGTAGCCGATCATAAAGTCGTGGACCTTGGCGGCCACCTTTTGCAGCCCGTCATTCATCTCCGTCTGGAAAGAGTTTTGCGCATCTTCTTCGTCGCGCTGCAGGATCTTGTCCTTCGCGTCGATGTCGCGCACCAGGCGGTTGCGTTCGTCGTCCGGCATGGTGGCCGGCGCGGACTGCAGCTTCTTCTTCAGTGTGTCCAGCTCGGCGGCCTGAGATTGCAGCTTCTCTTTCTTCGGCTCGTATTTCGTGCCCACGTCCGCGGCAGCACGCTGGCCTTCGTTGGTGGCCTCTACTGCGCCAATGAAGTTGACCAGCGCTATCTTGGCGGGAAACGCGGTCGGCGGCGGCAGTTTCGCTTCAGCGGGTACGGCCGCAGGAGCAGCAGCGGACGCGGCAGGGGCTGTCTGTGCGGCGGCGGCAACGGGCAGCAGGCCAGCGACCAGTGCAGCAACGATGGATAACTTGGGGTTCATGGGATTGGGTATTGCTCCTTCGAAGGGTGCGCTCCGGAAGACCGGGCGGAATGACACAAAGTTGAGGGTCTCACTATTTTGACGGCGTTGCCGGAGTCCTCGGGGTGGGCCGCGGACGAGCAGGCGCGGTCGCGGATGGGGCCGAGGGCACAGGCGCAGCCACGCCGGAGGCTTTGTTATAAGCGTCCACAATGGCTTGCGAGATGTCGGTTCCCGGCGCCCACAGGACGTTCAGACCACCCTGCTGCGGCTGGCCCGTGTTGTCCAGCAGCATGGTATAGCCGTTGTCCTGCACGTATTTCATGACTACGGGACCCAGTTTCTTGGCGACCTTGGCGATCGCATCGTCTACGTCTGCGCTATAGGAATTCTGCGCATCGTCGGCGTCGCGCTGGAGCTGCTTCTGCTTGGAGTCGAGGTCGCGTGCCTTAGAGGCTTTCTCATCTTCGGTCATCGTCGCAGGCGGATTCTGCAGCTGCTTGCTCAGCGAAGCGATATCCTCCTGCAGCTTCTGCAGGCTCGCCCGCTGCGGTTCATACTTCTTCTGGATGTCGGCGACTTCCTTCTGGCCCTCGTTGGTGGCTTGGGCGACATCTTCAAACTCGATGATGGCAATCTTTGCAGGAACTGCCTGCGGCGGAGGCGGTGCCGCAGACTTGGCTGCGGGCTGCGGAGCGGCAGTCTGGGCGACACCGGCTGCTGCCATTCCCGCAGCGAGCGCGGAGACGAGTACGAGCTTGAGATTCATGAGTTGCGCGGTGCTCCTTGGGGATCGTGCAAGATAGTGGAAACCATCGGCGGGTAAATATCGCTCAAAACGCTCTTCCGTCGTCCGGACCGCGAATGCGCGCGAAACCGGCAAACCTCCTCGCCGTGTACCACACCGAGACCGGGGAAAGTGAACGCCGGCGAAGGCAAGCGTAGTTGTCGAGACTTGGGCAATTATAGGGTGCGTCACTGACAGGGTCAATTACAGTCTCTTCTGAAATCGGGATTGCGCGCGCCCCGCGGCTCCTGTTTTTAGGGACGCACTACACCGGAAATGGCGAGCAAAGCTCCATTTTTTGGGGAATTCCGCGAGACCGGGATCGCCCGTCGTTTGGCATATCAATTGCTCCCTGCAGGACAGTCCTTTTCATCTTGGGTGTCAATGCCGGTTCGGGCGGCGTGGTGTGGAGGGGCAGAAAGCGATACGCCCACAGAAGGTGTACGCAGATTGGGATCATTTCAGGAGGCCGTGACTGGCCATTGTGCAGAGCCGCTCTTCGGGGCGGCTTTTGTGCTTTGCCGGCAGCGTTGGATCCTTCTCCGATAGCCAGGATCTTCAGGCCAGCTCTTAACCGCCCCTCGATTATCCCCCTTGCCACGGCAAGCCTTTTGGGCGTAGGATGAATTTGCCTTGTGAACCGGCTGTGGGTGCCGATACCCTGTGCGAAGGCCTGTCAGGCTCGAGAAGAGCGGCAGAGAAGCACAGGATCCGATGAGATTCCGCAGGTTGTTTCTGGATTAATGGAAGCGCGGTCTGCATGGCCGGCGACTTCATCCGCCAGAACCTCCGGACTTGATCGAACAGCGGTAAGGTAAATGATTTGCCATGATCGCGTCGCGCCTGAGCTTCGGCTCCGGTTGTGCTGAGCGGCTGAACATGGCAAGGCTGAACATGACATTCCTGGCTGCGCACTGGAGTGGCCCGCCAACCGGGAGCGCATCCTACGGATGCATTGGGAACGGAAGTTTCGAGTACAACTTGACACCGTTTTTCACCGACGCGACAAACCGGCCTCGAAGCGGCTCCGCCAGCAAATGCGGGGCGCGATGGG
>DATNEM010000255.1:0-11308 GCA_035552995.1 Acidobacteriaceae bacterium
ACGCAGTCACGGAAACCGCTGGCGAAACGTTCAATCTGCTTTTCGACACGTTCCAGGATGTCTTCCCGAGAACCGTTCGGAACATGGCAGTAGGCCCATGCGATGTGTTTGCCTTCGGGCGCTCGCGTGGGATCGAAGAGCGTCGGTTGTGAGAGAAGCACAAACGGCCGCTCGGCGATGCGGCCATTCGCCATTGCTTTTTCGCTGGCTGCGATTTCCTGGAGCGTTGCGCCGAGGTGGACCGTCGCTGCACGTGTGCATTCGGGCGCATTCCATGGAATCGGCCGCGAGAGCGCATAGTCCACCTTGAAGGCGGCTGGGCCGTATTTGTAATCCGCGAGGCTGCGTCGATAACTGTCAGACAGTGTGCTCTGTTGTGTGTGCGGCTGACCGCGATAAGGTTCGGTCATCGCAAGCAACTGCCGTGGTGTTGCGTCGCACAGGATCAGATCGTACGCGGGCAGATCCGCGAGGCGGTCGACACGAGCGGAGGTGCGGATCGTCCCGCCGAAACTCATTAGATAGGTTGCGAGCGCGTCGCTGATGGCCTGCGCACCGCCGCGCGGGATCGGCCAGCCGACCGCGTGCGCGGCAGCGGCGAGCACCAGCCCGAAGGATGAGCTGAGCGGCGCATCGAGCGGTAGAAAAGAGTGGGCCGCGATTCCGGCGAAAAGAGCTTTGGCGGGATCAGCACGAAACCTTTTCGCGAGCACGGTTGCGGGCAGCAGTGCCTTTGTTCCGAAGCTCGCCAGTAACAGCGGGTGTCGGGGCAGATGGACCAACGGCCCCAGGATGTCCTCGGCCAAGTCGCTCCAGTGGGAGACCAAGGGCTGCATCATCCGCCGCCATGCGCGACCATCGTCGCCAAGTGCAGCCTCAGGTGCGGCGAGATCGCGCTCAAGGACGATGGCTTGTCCATTGTCGAGCGGATGTGCGAGGGGTGCTGGTGAATGAATCCATTCGAGTCCGAACTGATGCAGGGGGAGGGAATTGAAGAACGGGGAACCAGCGGCCATCGGGTGTACCGCTGAGCCGAAGTCATGCCGGAAGCCGGGCAGCGTGAGCTCCATGGTGCGTGCGGCGCCGCCGACTGTCGGCTGCGCTTCGTAGACCTCGACTTGCATACCCGCCTGCGCAAGCGTGATTGCAGCGGCGAGTCCATTCGGCCCCGCGCCGATCACGCAGGCCTTGCCGCCGCGACTGGGACATGTCCTGGGCATAGCGAGAGCGCAACCGAGATAGCGCCATCCATAGGTTAGTCGCTGGACCCGTTCAGCGGCGTTAGACTCGTTCCGAAGGGCGGGGAAGTGCACCGTTCGGGCAGTACTTCCTGCGAGCCACTGATGGATTCCGTTCGCCGCGTTTACTTATACCTCTTCGATTCCGCACACGGCGCACGCGGCCACGTGATCGCGCGTTGGCTGTTCCTGCGGGCGCTGGGCATCGTTTACTTTTCGGTATTCTTCGCGCTGCTGTTTCAGGTGAAAGGGCTGATCGGGACGCATGGGATTCTTCCTGCGGGCGACCTGCTTGATCAGGCGCGGCGGGCTGGCGCACTGCGTTTCTACTATGTGCCGTCGTTGCTGTGGCTCTCTTCGTCCGACCACATGTTGATGGCGCTGATGTGGGCTGGCCTGGTTGCATCGGTTCTGGTGATCGCGAACGTTTGGCCGAGGGCGATGCTGCTGGTCTGCTTCGTCTGCTTCCTGTCGTTCGTCAGCGCGGCGCAGGAATTTTCCGGGTACCAGTCCGATGGGATGCTCCTCGAAGCGGGCTTTCTCTCGCTCTTTCTCGCGCCTTCCGGCGTTCTGCCGGGCTGGGGTGCAAAAAGTCCGCCTGCGCGCGCGGCGATTCTGCTGCTGCTCTATGAATGGTTCCGGATTTACTTCGAGTCGGGGGTTGTGAAGCTGGCGAGCGGCGATCCGACCTGGCGCAACCTCACCGCGATGTACGAGTATTACCAGAACGGTCCGCTGCCGACGTGGATCGGCTGGTACGCGGAGCAGCTTCCACACTGGTTCCAGCGCGGCGCTGCCGGCGCGACGCTCTTCATGGAACTGATCTTGGTGTGGATGGCATTTCTGCCGCGGCGATGGCGCATCGCGTGTTTCTTCATCGTGACGGCATGGCAGATTGCTGTCATCCTCACGGCAAATTACGCATTTCTCAACTACCTCGTTCTTTTCCTTGCCATCTTGCTGCTGGACGATCAGTTTCTTCGACGGTTTGTGCCGGAGCGATGGAGCAAAGGTCTTGCGGCGCCTGCGCCTCTGCGTATAGAGCATGCTCCGAGCGATCCATTGGTCCGGATGAATCTCAGCGACGTTCATCACCTAGAGGCTGGGGGTGGGGAAGACGAGGCAACGGCGCCTGAGGCTGTCGGAGATGGCGAAGCTGGTGTGCGTGCTTTCCACTGGCCGCGGCTGTTTCATTCCGCTGGTATTGCTTTGACTGTGGTTGCGATGATATGGGTCTTCTACGCAACATCCGTTGAGATGCTCGGCATTCTGGTCCACGACGTCCCACTGCCGGTCTCGCCGGTTGTGGCGCTGGAGCCGTTCCGCATCGCGAACCAGTATGGGCTGTTTGCGGTGATGACACCGCACCGTTATGAGATTGAATTTCAGGGATCGAATGACGGAGTTACATGGGCGGCATATCCGTTCCGGTACAAACCGCAGGACCCGCGGGATCGTCCGCGGATCTATGCGCCCTATCAGCCGCGCTTCGACTGGAACTTGTGGTTCGCTTCGCTCGGTTCGTGGCGGGAGAATCCGCTGGTACTGAGGACCCAGGTGCTGCTCCTGCAAGATAACCGCGACGTTCTGGGGCTGTTCGCCGGGAGTCCGTTCCGCGATGCGCCGCCGAAGTACGTGCGCACGGCCCTGTGGCAGTATTGGTTTTCGACGCGGGAGGAGAAGCGCACCGAAGGCATCTGGTGGACGCGCAAGGAGTTGGGCACCTACTCGCCGACGATTGCGCGCCTGGACGATGGCCGTCTCGGGGTTGTGGCGCCTGCTGCACTGACGGAACCGCCGGATTCTCAGTGACTCGTAAGTCGCGCAAACCACGTACTTTGCGGCTGGTGCCTAGCTTGATTTCCCCCGTTAAATCCCTTAGAATGAATTGAACACGTCTGGTTCGCAATGACGTACGCAGGTCTCGCAGGGCGCAATGGTGCGGCCCCAAGTCCAGCGAGATCTGAATCAACCCAAGAGGAATCTGGACCGATGGCAAAGCGTCGTGGAAATCCCAACTGGGGCAAGCCGGAGCCGATCGGCCCGGTAGTCCCCACCGTCACCTCCTTTGAGCAGGTGGTGAAGGAGTACAAACTCACTCCCGATCAGTACATCCGCTCGACCCGCCTGCGCGAATGGGCGCGGCGCAACAAGAACTCGAAGTACATCCCGGAGGCGCTGCTGGAGGCCTGGGGCTTTGAGATCGAGTCGACGCTGTAACGGGAAGCAAATCTGATTCAGGCGCCGCTCCCCGAGGGCGGCGTTTTCATTTTGCATACGTGATGCGGGCAGAGTTGATTGCGTAGCGCGCTCGCCGCCGCGAAGTATGATCGAGAGCATATGAAGACCTCAGGAACAGGGCGCGTGCTGGCGGTACTTTTCATCGGCATCATAGGTGGGATTTATTTGCACTTCCGCCAGATGCGGTGGCTTGCCCATGGCCGCGATGCTTACCTGGCAGCGCAGTCGCATTGGTTCGATAACGTGACGAACTACCACTCGAGCTTCACCATGATGGTTGCGGGCATCATTCTGGCTGTCCTCGCGTTCGGTGTTTATGAGATTGTTGCCGCCGGCTTCACGCGGCTCATTCCGCCGGCTGAGATAGACGAATAGCTTTATGCACTCCAACCCCAATCCGGCGCCCGTCGCAAATTTCGCAACTGTGGAAGAGGCCATCGCGGAGATTCGCGCGGGCCGGATGGTAGTGGTCGTCGATGACGAGGACCGGGAGAACGAAGGCGACCTCACGCTCGCAGCCGAGTTTGTCACACCCGAGGCCATCAACTTTATGGCGCGATTTGGCCGCGGACTGATCTGCCTGACGCTGACGGAAGAGCGTGCCGACTATCTGCGCCTTGCGCCGATGACACAGGAGAACACCTCCCGCTTCGGAACCGCCTTCACCGAGACGATCGAGGCGCGCGAAGGTGTAACCACAGGAATTTCGGCGGCGGACCGCGCGCATACCATCCGCGTTGCAGTCGATCCGCGGTCTGGCGCGAACGATCTTGCGCGGCCCGGACATGTCTTCCCGCTGCGGGCGCGGCGCGGCGGTGTGCTGGTACGCGCGGGACAGACGGAGGCTTCCGTCGATCTTGCGCGACTCGCGGGCGTCGTCCCGGCGGGTGTGATCTGCGAGGTGATGAACGAAGACGGCACAATGGCGCGCGTCCCGGACCTCACGCGCTTCTGCGTCGAACATGGCCTGAAGATGCTGACGGTGGCGTCGCTGATCCGCTATCGGCTGCAGAACGAGCGGTACATCCACCGCGTGGCGGAGGCCGTGCTGCCGACCCGATGCGGCGATTTCCGGATGATCGCGTATGAGAGCGAGGTGGATGGCGCTGAGTCGCACGTCGCGCTGGTGTTCGGAGACCAGGCGCGGGAACGCGAGACGGTGGATGAACCGATGCTCGTCCGCGTTCATACGCACTGCCTTGCTGGAGATGTGTTCGGCACGACGCTATGCGACTGCCATACTCTGGTCGACAACTCGCTCCGCTTGATTGCCGAGGCAGGCCGGGGCGCGCTGATCTATCTGCATAACGGGAGCCGCGGATTCGGTATTGATCGGTCGGGGCGGGTTGAGCGGCCTGATCGGCCTGGCCATACAGCCGCTGCAACTAACGCGGCTGCGCCGCATCGGCTCATCCTTCACCGGGATGCCAACCGCGAACCGCGAACTACCGAGGCCTGCGATGAGCGTGGCCCGCGCACACAACGTACGCTGCGCCAGGTTGGATTGGGTGGGCAAATCCTTTCCGACCTCGGTATCCACCGTATCCGCCTGCTCACCAATACGCCGACTCACGTGCCTGCGTTGCAGGGCTTCGGCATCGAGATCGTGGAGCAGGTGCCGATCCCGCTCGCTCGACCTGCCGTTACTGCACGGTGAAGTTGAGTGTAACTGTCTGCGTGATCTGGTTTCCGCCGCTGGTCCCGTTGGCCGTCACCTCATACTGATAGCTGCCTGCCGGCGTGTATCGCAGATTGGTTGGCCCTGTGACATTCGGGCTTGAGGGATGTCCACCGCAGCCGCTGGATGTCGCGAGCAGAGCCGCCGCAAAGATTACCCACAGCGCGGGACCAACTCGACGCAGCACACCGCGCCGCGATGTACGCGCTTTTCGAGTGAACACAATCGCGGCAGGGAAAAGGATCGTGAGCAAAGTTCGGTTGAGGTTGCGGCGCAGGGGACCAGCATCATTCGACGCAACTGTTGTGACGGTGTTAATGGTCGCGGTGGAGTTCTGCGGACCGGTTGCCAGAGTGACACTCGACGGCAGAAGAGAACAGGTCGCATACTGCGCCAGGGTGACCGGGGTGCAGTTCAGGACTACGTTTCCGTTGAACCCGTTGGCTGGCGTTACGACGAGGCTGTAGGTCGCAGGCGATCCGCTTGTCACCGTCGCGGAACCGGAGTTGCCGCCGTTCACGGTCAGGGTGAAGCTGCCGTTTGGTATGCCGGTCCCGCTGAGGGCTATCGATGCCGGCGATCCAGGATCTGAACTGGTTACGGAGAGAGTGCCCTGCCGCGCGCCCGTTGCAGTGGGCGTGAACGCAATGGTGACGGAGCAGCTTGCACCGGCGGAGAGCGTGGTTGTGCCGCACGGCGCGGCGATGGCATAGTCTCCAGTCGCGGCCAGCACGATCCCCGAGATCGAAGTAGTGCCGGTGTTTTTGAGCGTCAATGAGAGGCTTGCCGATGACCCGAGATTCACTGAACCGAACGCCAGCATATCGGGAGTGATTTGCAGGTGCGACTGCGCGCCAACGCCGGTTAGTGCAACGCCAAGCGGCAAAGGGGCTGCGGAGGTTGCGATGGAGAGCGTTCCCGTTCGGGTGCCGCCCTGCGACGGCGCGAACGTGACCTGCAGCGTGCAGCTTGCTCCGGCGGCCAGAGTGCCCGTGGGTTGCGGGCATGTGCCGGCGGCGACGGAATAGTCTGCTGTGGTTGTGTAGGAGTTGAGTGCAGCCGATGACGTTGCGTTGTTGGTGACGGTGAGGGGCAATGTCGTGCTACTGCCGACCAGCACTGTGCCGAAGTCCAACGTGCCGGAACTGAGAGAAACGGTGGACGGACTGGACAGTCCGGCGACGGATACGAACTCGAGCGATGTGTTCGCGTTTGAAGATATCTCGATGGCGCTCGCGCGCGTGGCGGCACCTGTGGCCGGCTGTGGCGTAAAGACGACGGAGATCGTGCAGTTGGCTCCCGCAAGGAGCGTGGCGCAGTTGCTGGTCGCGGCGAAGTCAGCGGAAGTCTGAACGGTGGAGACGGACACGGTGGCCGTACCCGTATTGGTCACCGTTATAGTTTGCGGCGCTGCTGCACTGCCGACAGCAGTGTTCGGAAAACTAATCGATGACGGCGTGGCTGATAACGTCATTACGGGTCCGCCGTTCGATGGCGATCCCACAAGGACTGGCGTGGATGTTCCAGTGAGGTTTACGAGGTCCGGCCCGGACACTGCGTCGCTTTCAATGGTCAGGGTGCCGGTGTCAGTGCTGGTGGGCGGTGGGCTCGATCCCGTGACAGCCTGATTGACCGGCGTGTAGCTGAGGGTGACAGTGCAGCTTGCTCCTGCGGCCATTGCGGCGCCGCACGTGGTTGTCGAAAGGAACGGCCAGTTCGTGGTGACTCTTCGAATGGTAAGCGGAGTTGCGCTGGCTGCGTTGGTCAGCGTCAGTACGCGTATGGCAGACTGCCCCGACGGCACCTGGCCGAAATTCAGGACTGCGCCGGGCTGCAGGCCGCCGGAGATGGCAAGCATTCCGGCGCCCGAGCCGTAACCTTCGACGTATGCGAGGCCATTCACCGCTGCGGTGTTGTCGCTTGGCGTGCCTTGTGCCGTGATGGTGCCGGTGATGTCTCCATTGGTGAGCGGCAGGAAGGTTGCCGAGAATGCGCAGCTGGCGTTGGGCGCCAATGCGGTGCATGGCGCTCCGGCCAGAACGAACTGACGGGGCATAGCGACATTCAGTGCGAGGGACTTCGATGTGAGGTTGTTGATGGTGAACTGTCGCGTCACGCCTGCCGAGCCGACTGCCTGCGGTCCGTATTCGACAGTGTTGGGCACGATTTCGAGCCCGGCGTTCTGTGTGGTGTAGGCGCCGGTAAGCGGCACGGTCACAGGAATGAACAAGTGATCGCCCCCGCTTGTCGTTTCCGTCACCGGGACTGTGAGCGTGCCAAAGACCGGTCCGCTTGCCGGCATAAATGTCACTGTGATCGAGCAGCTTGCCGTGGGTGCGAGTGTATTGCAATTGGTGGCGGCGCTGAAGCTCTGCGGCGCGCCACCATTGGTGGTTGCAGTCGGAGTGCCGATCTGCTCGGTTGCGGCGCTTGTATTGATGAGTGTAACGGTCTGTTGCGTTGCGCTGATGGAGGGAATGTTTCTGAAGGTGAGGGCGGTTGGGCTGAGGGCGACGCCTGGGTCTGTTTGACCATAACCAAGCAGCGACGCCGTTGCCGTTATCGATCCTGCCTGAATCGTCAGTGTTCCCGTGCGCGTTCCCAACGCCGTAGGTGTGAATACAACGGCCGCAATGCAGGAGGCAGAGTAGGCCAACGAGCCGCCGCAGGCCGCGCCGCCGGTGGAGGTGTTCGCAAGCGCGAAATCTCCTGTTACAGATGGCGCACGGAGGTTGATGGATGTCCCTCCTGCGACCAGATTGGTCACAGTGAACCACTGGACATCGCTGGTGCTGTGCAGAGGCACCGGGCCCAGGTCAGCAGTCGACGGAGTGATGAGCAGCCCGGTCTGTGGCAGGCCCGTGCCCGTCAAGGAGAGCATGTAGGGGCTTCCGCCGGCGGAGGAACTGAGGCTTAGAGTGCCGGTCTGTAATCCGGTTGTGGTTGGTTGGAAAACGATCCCGAGCCAGCAGTTGTAGCAAGTGCCAGCGGCGCTTGTCCCATAGGCAGCGATCGCAGGCTGTCCGTGGCCGTAGCCGGCGTCTTCCACGCGGACGACGCCGAATGAAGTGCCGGATATGTTCGCGGTGAGGCTGGTGAACGGTTGTGTCACTTTGATCCACGTGATGGTTGGTTGCCCTGCGGTTACAGCGCCAAATGCAATGGTGCCGTTATTGGCGGGCGAGAGAATTCCGGTGGCGGTTCCTGAGAGCGTGACGTAGGCGGACGTCGTATTCGCGCCGGCGGTGATGGCAAGCAGTCCTTGTCGCGCTCCGGGCTGCGACGGCGCGAACGTGAGCACCACGTTGCACGAGGCGTGGCCGGCAATGGAGGCCCCGCAGTTTGTGGTGTCCGTAAAATCTCCAGCGAGTGTGAGCGCCACCGAAAACGGTGATGCGCCGGTGTTGGTCAGCGTGACTGTCTGCGTGCTGGAAGAGAGGCCAGTGACCGCGACCGGAGTGGCGAAGTTGATTGACTCAACGGATACGCTGAGGTTCGGATTCACGCTCGCGCCGTTGACGGAAGGCTGCGGAAGAGTGGTGCCGGTCAGCAGAGTGGTCAGGCCTTGATCGAGATTCAGTGTCACAGAGTCCGATGACGGTGACTGCGGGTCCTCGTATGCCAGCTTCAACTGGCAGACCGATTGCGGTTCAAGCAGACCGGGACATCCATCGTTGACGGAGAAAGGCGAGCTCGACGGCAAAGTGACCGCGGCATGCGTGGAGGCGATGGCGGAGTTGTTCGAGAGGTAGAGATAGCGCGGCAACCGCAGTCCTCCGGCATATTGCGTTCCGAAATCCACCTCGGCCGATGAGACGGAAAGCTGTGCGGCCTGTGTATATGCGGTCAACAGCACGTCGCGCGTGCCGATGAGCCAGTCTGTGTGCACGGGGCCGTCATTGGATGGATTGCTCGATGCCGTAAGACCCAGTGTGATGTGGCAGGTCGCGCCCGCGGAAAGCGTCTTGAGCCCGTCGCCTGCGGCAGTGCAGTCGCTCGCTGTCTCCGCCAGCGTGTAGGGCAGCGTGGATTTGGGATTGGCATCGAGCGCGGAGGCGAAGGTCTGTGTCTGCTGCGTCAGATTGGCGATGGTGATTGTCTGCGTAACGGGACCTGACACCGAGCTCACGATTCCGAAGTCCAGCTCCTTCGGTGCGAATACAACGGCCAGCGGCGTCGTTCCTGAGGGGCTTGCGGGAAGTGTCTGCGTCTGTGTGGAAGCGTTTGTTACGGTAACGGTGATGCTGCCTGGTCCATTGCCGCTCAACTCGATCGCACACTGGCTCCCCGCCGGAATCGTAGCGCCGCAGTTGGTTGCGGAGGTGAAGCCGCTGGCGGCAACCTGCACCCCGGCAGCTTCGACGGAGCCGAGATTGCGTAGGGTCAGGTTCGGTAAATCGTCTACGGAAAGAGCAAGGGACGCGGTCGCCGCGTTCGCATTGGCGGGAAGGGCGAGCTTCGCCAGATAGGCCGCCGATCCTGAGCAGAGGCCGCCGCTGCGGGCGGTGGGCACGATGACTGCGGAGCGGACGCTGGAAGGGAAGGCTGCGGTCGGCGCGTTCTCCAGCGGAAGATCGTAGGTTATGGCCGGAAGAAGAGCCTGACTGGACGATGGCTGAAAGCTGCCGGCGAGGATCGCATTGCCGCTCGAGTCCACAGCGATGCCGGTCAGTATTACCGGAGCGCTCGCGTTGGACGGGCTGGTGGTTGGGATGCCGCCGAAGCGCGCGGTCCGGTCGACCACTCCGGCCGAGTTCACATGGGCTGCGAAACTGCCTCCGGTCTCTGCAAGTGGCTGAAGCGAGAAGAGAGGAAGGCTGAGACTGCCAACGACCCAGGCGGCGCCGGACGGTGCTGCGGAAACGTAGGACTGGATTCCCGGAGCGAGCAGTGTTGATTGAAGCACCGAGCTTCCGTCGAGCGGCATCCGCACCAACGTTTGGTAGGTTGTCGGGGCCAGGGACTGTGTAACTGTCGCTACGGGGAATTGCCCGAGCGAGATGGCTCCGGAGAGCAGGAGGTTTCCGTCGGCGGGATCCAGAGCGATGGAGGTAATGCCCGCGCCGGGGACATAGGTCGAGAACAGGATGCCGCTGCCGGTGGGATTCAGCTCGGTGAGAAAACCGGAGGTCGATCCGAGCATCGCCGGCACCAGCGCGGCGACGGTGGGATAACCCGAGGAGGTGGTGGCGCCCGCGATGTACGCGTTGTCGAACGAGTCCGCGACAATTCCGGCCGGCATCACGTTGCCGTTGAATGCGGTGAGGTAGGTGGCATAGTTGAGGACCGCCCCATTGGCGGAAAATTTCTCGACGAAGCCGTTCTGCGTGCTGCCGCTGGCAGGGGATTGCCCGATGGCAGAAGCAGTGACGGGCAGCGTCGATGAGAAGATGCTGCCAGTGATAAAGACGGCATCGCTCGTCGCAGCAATTGCAGCAGGCGCGATTGCACTCGCGCCGCCAAAGCTGACCCATTGTGCGTTCAGCCCGCTGTCAAACTTCGCGACGAAGGCATTGGTCGCATTGGCGATTGCGGAGGGAAACGGCGTTCCGGCGGTTCCCGCCATCGCACCCGACGTGCTGGTGCCGGTGACGTAGATGTTGCCTGCCGGATCGAGCGCCATCGCCAGGCCGATATCGCCGTGCGCGCCGATCAGGGCTTGCGCGAGGACATTGCTTGCGCTTGCGTCCGTTTTGATGAGACGGACGCCATCTTTCTGATCGAGCAGCAGAACAAGATTGCCCTGAGCGTCTACCTGCACAGCGTTGATCTGGCCGACGGGGATGTTCTGACTGGACAGCGTGGATTGCAAGCCCGCAAATGCAAGCGTTTGTGGACCGGTCCGCGGCGGCTGCTGAGCGCGCGCCCGAACAGCGGTGCATACAAGCAGCACGCAGATTACGTTGAGCGATGCTCGAAGTGTTTCGAAGCGTCTGTGAGATTTCGCGGGAAAGCGGGAAGTTTCAGCGCATAAATTTGCGACTGCGCACCACGCGGTATGTAGGTCGTCCCTCATGGTCATCTGGCTGCGGTGTTGCTCGAGGTTGCAGCCTGCCCTCAATATCCATGGAAAGCAGCGTGGTTTGATCGTTCTCGCTAGAGGAATTAGAAGCGAAAGTAACTATACAGGGCAGATTTCGGAATGGGTACT
>DATNEM010000256.1:0-2438 GCA_035552995.1 Acidobacteriaceae bacterium
CGAATGCGGTGGATGGACGAAGAGAAGCAGGAGAAGAAGAGCTTCTTCTGCGCCTGCGCAAAGATCTCGTCGAGGCGCGGGCGGACGGCGCGTTCTGAGGGGGTGTAGCCCGGGCGGTCGACGTTGGTGGAGTCCTGCAGCAGGCAGAGGACACCCTGCTTGCCCAGCTCCGCGAACGCGTGCAGATCGAAGGGGCGGCCATCGGGCGAAGAGAGATCGATCTTGAAGTCGCCCGTGTGGACCACCATGCCCACCGGCGTCTGGATTGCCAGCGCCACGCAGTCCACCAGCGAGTGCGTCACGCGGATGGGCAGAATCGTGAACGGCCCGATGGTGAAGCGCGCGCCCGGCGTGATCTCGATCAGTTCGGCGTCATCCAGCAGGCGATGCTCGTCCAACTTGCCTTCGGCCAGCGCCAGCGTGAACTCCGTGCCGTAGACGGGTACATTCAGTTCGGAGAGGATCCACGGCAGGCCGCCGATGTGGTCCTCGTGCCCATGCGTCAGCACGATGGCGCGCACCTTGTCGCGGTTCTCCGTCAGGTAGCTGATGTCAGGGACGACGATGTCGACGCCCAGCAGCTCTTCTTCGGGAAACATCAGCCCGGCATCGATGACGACGATGTCATCCTGCCAGCGCAGCGCAATGCAGTTCATCCCAAACTCGCCGAGGCCGCCGAGCGGGATGAGTCGTAGTTTGTCCTGTGCCATTCAGCGTCGATTCTACACTCTGCAAATCCGCGGCTGACCGGGAAGGGCACACTCGAGCGCGCCGGGGAGCAGTTGCCTCACGATATTCGAGAGTAGCGGTGATTCCGACTTGCTGGATTTTCACGCTCTCGTAAATCTTGTCTGTTGCCGTTCGCTGTGACGTGCCAGCGCAAGCTCAATCAATCTGTCGATGAGCTTCGAGTACGAGAGGCCGCTCGCCTGCCACAGTTTGGGGTACATCGAAATGCTGGTGAAGCCGGGCATGGTGTTGATCTCGTTGAGGAAGATGCGCGGTGACTTCTTCGCCGACTTCTTTCCAGACGTCTTCTTCGCACGATCTTCCGGTTCCATCAGGAAGTCCACGCGCGCCAGGCCGGCGCAGTCGCACGCGCGAAAGGCGGCTATTGCCATCGCGCGAATCTCTTTCTCCTGCGCCTTTGTGAGCTTCGCAGGAATGATGGGAACTGACGGCTCTTCGGCGGCCTCATACTTCGAGGCGTAGTCGTAGAACTCGCGGTTGGGCACAATCTCGCCAACCACGGATGCGACCGGGTCATCATTACCCAGCACCGACACCTCCAGCTCGCGCGGTTTCGCGCGCAATCTGTCGGAACCTTGCCCGGCGACACCCTGCTCGATAACGATCTTGCGATCGAAGCTGGCCGCCAGGTCCATGGCGGCTGCAAGCTCGCCGCGGTCGTGCACCTTGCTGATGCCGACGGAGGAGCCGAGGTTTGCAGGCTTGACGAAGATTGGATATTTGAGCGCGGCTTCGATCTCTTTGCGCATGCGCTTCGGCTCGGCGCGCCATTGGCTGCGCAGCACGGTGATGTGCGGCGTCTGCGGCAGTCCGGCCGAGGCGAACAGGCGCTTCATGGCGTCCTTGTCCATGGCGGCGGAGGAGCCCAGCACACCGGAGCCAACGTAGGCGATGTCCGCCAGTTCGAAGAGGCCCTGCACGGTGCCGTCTTCGCCGAAGGTGCCATGCAGCACAGGAAAAACGACGTCCAGCGAGGCGGCGAGCGGGCTGCCGGGATGCGCCAGTTCCGCGGTGGCGGCGTGCTGCAGCAGGTCGGTGGCGCGGCGCATGGGCGGCGCAGTAGGAATGCGCAGCTCCTCGAAATTCTCACCACTGCGCAGGACTGCCGCAGCGGCAGCGAAGACAGCATCGGTGGGCGCGGACCCGGACGAGGTGCTGCGCTCGGCTCGTGAGGGAGACTGCTGCGAAGGAGGCGCGTTTGCGGCGATCTCCCCAACGGCGCGCGCCTTTTCCGCGCCAGCCAGTGTGGGCGTTGCGCCGGCGAGCAAACGGCCGGCCTCCGCGCCTGTAAGCCACCGGCCTCGTTTATCGAGGCCGATTGGGACCACGTCATACTTTGCGGGATCGATGGCGCTGAGCACCGATGCGGCCGAGAGCAGCGAGACCTCGTGCTCGCCGGAGCGCCCGCCGAAGAGGACGCCGACGCGCAGCTTCCTGCCGCGCGCCCCAACTGCGGAAGGACTGGTCTTCGTGCCTGGGCTATAGCTTTTTTTGCTCTTCTTCATTGCTTCGCCAACTCCTTCGCCAGAGTACGGCATTCTCGCGACACGAGGTGTTACCTACGCTGCGTCCCCTCTACCGCGCGACCAAGAACAGATCTAGCGTCTGCCGCTGAAGGAATGGATCAATCGACGGTCGCGCTTCGACGGCCGTCGCGGCGGCGCAATGGGAGCAGGCTCATACAGGCG
>DATNEM010000257.1:0-6785 GCA_035552995.1 Acidobacteriaceae bacterium
GCTGCCAATGCCGAGAGAAACACGTATTGCCAGCCAAAGGGGTTGAAGATTCCGGCGATGCCGTCGATGATGAGCGCTGCGAAATAGGGAAACCACAGCAGACGTCGAAAGCGCCGCGCATCGCTTGTGGCAACACCCATAAAGCGGACGGTACTTGTGCCGATCAGCACAATTGCTCCGTAATAGGAGGCGACGCCGACTATCACAAGCGCCGCGCGCAGCAGCCAGTGTGGCTGCAGGCCGGCGATGACTCCGGCCCAGTCGCCGAAATTGCTGACTCCGGAATAGAAGAAGTAACCCGTGCCGGCCAGCAGATTGAAAGCCATGGAGATCAAAAAGAAAAATCGCACGGAGGGCCGGGCATTTTTGGTGGCGCGCAGCAGCAGCCAGGAAAGCAATGCCGCGATGAGATTGACGATGGTGCCGCCGGCCAGAACGAGGCGGCTGTCCTTCGCGCTCGACCAGGCAAGGGAAGTCAGTGTGCCGGAGGCGTGCAGCGTGGTAATGGCGACCGCCGCGTGGCCCAGGCCTTCATGCAGCATGGTGGAGAGCATGATGGCGATCACGCTGATGGCGCAGATGGTAGGCGCGTCGTCGAGTTCTGCCACTGCTGTGATTGGCTGCATCACCACGGCTTGCGCTGCATCACTCATGGCGTCCAGTATGGGCAGGTGGAACGGCGCTTACAAGTGATGAATGTCATATTTTCGTAGTACATTGCTATACTTTCGCGACGCTCTTTTCTGGAGTTTCGATGACAACTGACGCAGTAGCTCTGCCCGCCGAACAAATCGATGTGCCAGGCAAGGCGGGCAAGAAGTGGAACCTCGCCACTCGGATTGGTTTCCGCTTCGCCTTCTGCTATTGGATCCTTTATTGCGTGTATTACGTGCCCGAAACGCTGACTGGCCTTGTACCCGGCGCAGGCTACGTCAGTCGCCCCTATGTATGGTTGTGGCACAAGCTCACGCCATGGGCAGCGCAGCACTTCTTTCATCTGAGCGGCACCCGAATCACTAATTTCTCGAGCGGTGGCAGCGGCGACACGACGCTCGACTATGTTCTGAACTTTTTATTCGTAGTCATTGCTCTTTTGGGAATGTTGATCTGTTCGTGGCTGGATAAGAAGCGTGAGCAATATGGCACGCTTTTTGTGTGGCTGCGCATTATTCTGCGGTTCACGCTCGCCATGGCTCTCTTTGGATATGGGATTGCCAAAATTTTCCCTATGCAATTTCACCCGCTGAATTTGAGAGAGTTGGTGGAACGATATGGTGATTCTTCGCCGATGCACCTGCTCTGGACCTTTATGGGTGCCTCGAGGCCATATACGATCTTCGGCGGGCTGGCCGAGACGGTGGCCGCGATTCTGCTGCTCTTCCGGCGGACGGCGCTGTTGGGCGCACTGGTCGCGGCAGGCGTGCTGCTCAACGTGGTGATGCTGAACTTCTGCTACGACGTCCCGGTCAAGCTGTACTCTACGAACCTGCTGTTGATGGCTCTCTTCCTGCTGCTGCCGGATATTTCGCGGCTGGTGAATGTCTTTGTCCTCAACAGGACAGCGCCTCCTGCCGAGTTGACGAGCCCGCTTTTTTCAAAGAGGTGGATGCGCGTGAGCGCCTACTCCGTGACGTTTGCTCTCTTCGCCTATTCCGTCGCAGCTATGACATGGGTCGGATGGCAGAGCTCAGAGTATGCCAGTGCGGACGGTGCGCCACCCATTTATGGAACTTACGATGTCGATACGTTGAGCATAAACGGTAAACCCGCTCAGTCTACCGATGCAGCGAAACCGGATTGGAAGCAGGTGACTGCGGGTTATAGCTCATGGGTAATCCAGAACACGGATGGAGCACGGTCTGTTTTCGCGCCGCACTTTGGGAAAGGCAACGCGGTGTATTTGTATTCGTGGAAGACGCGATCGTATATCAAACTGCAATATGCGCAAACTGACGCGCAGCATCTCGTACTTGCCGGCCGTCTCAGTGGCGACAACCTCGAAGTGCGCCTCCACAGAAATACTCAAAGGCAATTCCTGCTGACCAGCCGTGGATTTCATTGGATCAGTGAGCACCCGTTTAATAGTCTGGGACAATGAAAAGCGGCCAGCAATTATGCTGACCGCTTCTTAGCTCGCCGGATTTTTGCTGTTTCCCCACACGAGCAAAAACGCCTTGTGTGGGCCACTCCGGGTTCCTTAGCTCGCCGTTAACTCCGCCGCGACCTTCTCGGTTACGAAGGCTTCCATGGTGTCGCCCACCTGGATGTCGTTGAAGTTCATGCCGACACCGCACTCCATTCCGTTGGTGACTTCGCGGGCGTCATCCTTGAAGCGCTTGAGGGAGGTGAGCTTGCCTTTGTAGACCTGCTCGCCTTCGCGCATCAGGCGAACCTCGGCGTCGCGACGTAGAATGCCGTCGGTAACGCGGCATCCGGCGATGGTTCCGACCTTCGGAATCCTGAAGACGTTGAGCACTTCGGCGCGGCCCAGGTAGTTTTCCTTGAAAACCGGCTCCAGCAGTCCGAGCATGGCCTTGCGAATCTCATCCTGCAACTCGTAGATGATGGAGTGCAGGCGAATCTCGACGTTGTCCTGCTCGGCCAACTCGGCAGCCTTGCGTTCCGGACGCACGTTGAAGCCGATGATGATGGCATTCGATGCCGAAGCCAGCAGCACGTCACTCTCGGTAATGGCGCCCACGCCGGAGTGGATGACCTTGATGCGCACCTTCTCGGTGGACATTTTCTGGAGCGAGTCGGCCAATACCTGCACCGAGCCCTGCACGTCGCCTTTGAGGATGAGCGGCAGCTCCTTGACGCCGGCCTGCTTGATCTGCTCGGCCAGTCCTTCGAGCGACACGCGCGAGCTTTTGGCAAGCTGAGCCTCGCGTTCCTTCATCTTGCGATATTGCGCAATGCCCTTGGCCTTGTCGCGGTCCGCCGTAACGAGCATGGTGTCGCCCGCGTCCGGCATGCTTTCCAGACCGAGAATTTCGACCGGCGTCGAGGGCCCGGCCTCTTCAATCGAGCGCCCGCGGTCGTCGAACATGGCGCGAATTTTGCCGAAGGTATTGCCGACGATGAAGCTGTCCTGGTTGCGCAGCGTTCCGTTCTGTACCAGCACGGAAGCCACGGCGCCGCGCCCGCGGTCGAGCCTTGCTTCGATCACGGTGCCCACGGCGGAGCGTCCCGGCGTGGCCTTCAGGTTGCCGAGATCGGCGACCAGGCAGATTAATTCGAGCAGCAGATCGAGATTGGTGCGTTGCTTTGCAGACACATCGACGAACACGGTGTTGCCGCCCCAGGCTTCCGGAACCAGTCCGCGATCGCCAAGCTGCTGCTTCACGCGATCGGGCTGCGCGTCGGGCTTATCGATCTTGTTCACTGCGACGATGATGGGCACATTGGCCGCACGCGCGTGGTCAATGGCCTCAATGGTCTGGGGCATGACGCCGTCGTCGGCCGCGACGACAATGATGACGATGTCGGTGATCTTGGCCCCGCGCGCACGCATGCGGGTGAAAGCTTCGTGGCCCGGCGTGTCGAGGAAGACGATCTCGCGGCCAAAGGCGGGCGAGTCCGGCTTGCTGATGCGGACCTTGTATGCGCCGATATGCTGCGTGATGCCTCCGGCCTCGCCTCCGGCCACGTCGGTTTCGCGAATCGCGTCCAGCAGCGAGGTCTTGCCGTGATCGACATGGCCCATCACGGTGACCACAGGCGGGCGCGTCACTTCCAGCTCATCCGGATTCTCCTGCGAAAGCAGGTTCTCAATGGCTTCGTTCGCCATCTGGTCCTCAAAGGTGATGACCTGCGTATCCGCCCCGAACTGCCGCGCCACGTCCTTCACCAGTTCCGCATCGAGCGACTGGTTCACTGTGACGAAGACGCCGCGCATGAGTAGCGTTGCGATCAGGTCTTTGCCGCGAATTTCGAGCTTCTCTGCGAGGTCCTTTACGCTGATGCCTTCCGTCACCGTAATGGTGCGGGTGATAGGCAGCGGTTCTGACGGAACCTGCGCTCCGCCAAAACGAGACGGCGGGGCAAAGCCCTTCATCGGGCCTTCTTTGGTCTTCGGATACTGTTGCCGGCCGCGGCGCGCATTCGGGCCGGGACGCTGTGCTCGCGGCGCTTCGCCGGGAGGCGGTACGAGTCCGGGCGCTCCGCCGGGTCGCTGGCCAAAGCCGGGCCGTCCGCCCGGTCCGGTTCGCTGGCCAAAGCCTGGACGCGCTCCGCCTGGAGCGCCGCTGGGAGCGTTCCGTGTCGGATGCATGGGCCGCCGTGCTCCGGGTGCTCCGGATGCTCCGGGCTGCGGTCGATTGCCGAATCCGCCTCCCGGTCCACCGGGGCGGCGGTCAAAGATGGGTCGTCCGCGCTGAATGCCGCCAGCGTGCTGTCCGCTGGCGCTACCACTAACCGATGGACGCTGCGATACCGGCTTCGAAGGTGGTGCGGTGTAGACAGGCCGCGGGCCCGTCTGCGGCATAATGACGCGGCGCGGCGCAGGAGCGGGTGGCTCGGGAGCGGCCGGAGGCGGTGCTGCGGCGGCTGGTTCGGGCGCAGGAGCCGGGGGCTCGGCTATAGGAGCGGGCGGCGGTGGTGCCGCGGCAACCGTGGGTTTTGCAACCACCGGGCCAGCAGGCGGCGCCGCAGCGATGGCAGGACGCGACTCGGATGGCGTCGTCGCCGGTCCACTCGGCCCAGGTTTAGCAGCCACTGCTCCAGCGGGCGGTTTTACAACCACAGGCCCGGCGGGCGGCTTGGAGGCGATAGCCGGCGTTTGCGGCGGAGGCGCGGAAACAATGGGCGCAGCCGCGCGCGGCTGGGGAACTATTTTGCGCGGAGCGGGCTTCGGCGGTTCCGCAATTGCGGCGGGCGGAGCTTCCGGCACAGCTTTCTTTGGAACTGCTGTCGCAGCCGGTTTGGCCGGAGCAGGCGGCGCTGGATGTGCCCGTTCTGCCGCTTCCTGCTCTTTCTTTTGCAGAATGGCTTTCAGTACGTCGCCGGGCTTGGAAACCTTGGACAGGTCAATTTTCGGCCTGGGCGCACTTTCGGCGCGCGATCCCGCTGTTCCGGCCTTCCCGCGCTGCAGGTGGGCACGCACACGCTCGGCCTCATCTTCTTCAAGCGAACTGGAGTGCGTCTTCTTCTCTGTAACGCCGACCGCCTCGAGAACGTCGAGGATGGCCCTGCTCTTGACTTCCAGCTCACGTGCTAAATCGTTGATTCGAACTTTACTCATCCGCCCCTTTTGCTGTTGCTCCCCTGACCTTAGCTGCGCATCGCGAACTCCCGGCAGTGGATTCTCACACTGTTACTATTATGGCTCGAAATGCCGCCTTCTGCGCGGCTTATCGACCTCTGATCTCTTCGGAATCAGCGCATTTTTATGCGCCGCCCTCCGGTTTTCTGTCGCTTTCTTCCTGAAGCTCGGCGGTTTGCGCGACGTCCTGGTCGGTCACGGCGTTTTCTTCCAGCTTTTCGCTGGTGTCGTCCCGCCCTGGAGCCACCGGTTCCGCGCCCTCGTCTTCAATGGCCGGGCCGGTTTCCGTGACTTCCTCGATCTGCTCGGCGGCCACGTCGTCATTTACCAGACCTGTGCCGTCCTTCACCGGAGGCTCTTCGCCTTCCTGCGTCAGGTCCTGCTTCAGCGCGTCTTCCTCTTCTTCCAGGCTGGCGTCGGACGCGGCCTTTTCCGCGGCAATATTCTCTTCGCCGCCCCCAGCGCTCGCCACAGGCTCGGGACGCTCTTCGCCCGGCTCGTATTGCCCAAAGTAATGCCGAACCGCCGTGCTGATCTTTTCCAGCGTCTTTTCTCCGATGCCCGGAATCTCCTCCAACTGCTCCGGCGTCATGTCGGCCAGCGCCTCGACGGTGGTAATGCCCGCCGTCACCAGCTTCTGGATAATGCCTTCGCCCAGTTCCGTCACCTGCTCAATGGCTGTCACGGTTCCAGCACCAAAGCCCTGCATCTGCTGCTCGACTTCCTGGCGCTTCTCTTCCTCGCTCTTGATGTCGATCTTCCAGCCAAGAAGCTTGGCCGCCAGCCGCACGTTCTGGCCCTTCTTGCCGATGGCGAGCGAGAGTTGGGTGTCGTCCACAATGACCTCAAGCTGCTTTTCGGTGAGGTCGGTGATGCTGACGCGGCTTACCTTGGCCGGCTGCAAAGCCTTTTCGGCAAAGGTCGTGACTTCCTCGCTGAACTCGATGATGTCGATCTTCTCGCCGCGCAGCTCGCGAATGATCGACTGCACGCGCATACCCTTCATGCCTACGCATGCGCCCACCGGGTCCACATCCTTGTCGCGGGACATGACGGCGATCTTGGTACGCTCGCCAGCTTCGCGGGCAATGGCACGGATGGTTACGGTACTGTCGTAAATCTCAGGAACCTCGCTCTGGAACAGGTTCTGCACCAGTTCGGGCGCGGCGCGGGAAACGATGACCTGCGGCCCCTTCGCAGCGCGATCCACGCGCAGCAGGACTACGCGGACGCGCTCGCCCACGGCGAACTGCTCCAGGCGGGACTGCTCGCGGCGCGGCATCCGCGCCTCGGCCTTGCCGATGTCGAAGATCACGTCCTGCGGCTCGATGCGCTTTACCGTCGCGTTCAGAACCTCGCCGACGCGGTGGTTGTATTCGTTGAATACCGTGTCGCGCTCGGCTTCGCGGACCTTCTGGAAGATGACCTGCTTGGCCATCTGCGCGGCGATGCGGCCGAGCACATCAGTGGGCTTGTAGTAGCGGATTTCGCCACCCACCTCGACCTCCGGCGCCAGCTCGCG
>DATNEM010000258.1:0-12827 GCA_035552995.1 Acidobacteriaceae bacterium
GACAGTTTCTGAAGTGTCACAGTTCAGAAGGCGCCTTGCTTAGGGGCACGGCTTCAGCCGTGCCATAAAGCTCCAGGCAAAGCGGCCGGCTTTGGCCGCTTTCGTCGGTAAAAAGTTTTCTTCCAATGCTGATGCCAGCGCTTAATCTGCGTTCAGGAATACCAATGCCTCGCAGCAGAAACAGAACGGTGCGGCATGCGCGTTCATCGCATAGGCCGCTTCCTTTCCTAAGTCACATCCAACTGAATGATGCCAGACTCCAGCCCGGGTGCCTGCGCTCTGACAGTGACTTTTCCTGCTTTCCCTCGTGGCTGAACAATTGCGAGGCAGCGGCCGTGAAACGTGTTCGGGCTCTTTGACCGGAAGCTCGCAACATCCTTCGGATTCGCATTTCCGGCAGCAGTCAGATCGCCTGCCCCACTCACCATAAAGCTAACCGGAGCAACCGCATCAGGAACCAGGTTCCCTTTGTCGTCGACGATCTCTGCTTTCACGTATGACAATTCGTTGCGGTCGCGCCGAACGCTCGACCGATCGGCAACCAGGCGGATCTTTGTCGGCTTTCCCGCGGTTGTCAGGATCTGTTCCGCGATCGGCTGCCCACCCTGCATGGCGATGGCCTTCAGTTCACCGGCTGCATATGGAACCTGGAACTCAGCCTTGTACTCCGTCGCGCGGGACACTGGCTTCGTTCCAACTTCCTTGCCGTTGAGCAGCAGGCGCACCTGATCTCCTCTGGAAGCCACGCGTACAGCCACAGTCCGGCCTTCGTAACCGGGCCAGGTCCAGCTGCGCAACTCGTCTGACCAGCCCCAGCCGCTGATGACCTCTGCTTTGCCGGCCGGAAGTGGGCGCTGCACAAACATCTCCAACTTGCTGGTTCCCCACACAACTCGCCGGTAGTAGCCTTGCGGCTTCGTTTCGCCAATCAAGTCGATATCGCCACAGTTGGAGTTGAACCACGGAAATGACAGATAGATGTTCCCGTAGCCGAATCCGCCTCCTGGAGCAGGGGCGACCGGAGCCTTGGGCGCGGCGCCCAATTGTGCATTGCCAAGCGAGGACTCGCCAAGGTAATCCATCGCCGTCCATGTGAAATCGCCGATTACATAAGGCAACCGTTCCACCGGTTCCCAGGTCGCGTACGCCTGGCGGGGGAAAGATTCAGTCCCAAGGATGATCCGATCCGGATGCCGCACATGGTCTGTTTCGTAATTCGCGATCATGTAGTTATAGCCGCCGACATCAAGGTGCAGGAACGCTGGATCAAGCTGCTCTCCGCCTCCGCGAGCGTTGTTGATCGCAGCTGTCACAAGACGAGTCGGGTCGAGCTTATGTGCGTATTCCTGTAAGTTCTTCGCAATTTCTACACCACGCGGTTGGGCCCGTTCCGGTATCTCGTTACCAATGCTCCACAGAATGACCGAGGGATGGTTTCGATCTCGCAGAATCATTGAGGCGAGGTCCCGCTGCCACCACTCTGCAAATGCCAGATGATAGTCCTCGGGATTCTTCTGCACTTCCCACTGGTCGAACGCCTCATCTACCACCAGCATGCCAAGCCTGTCGCAGCTTGCAAGAAACATGGGCGAGGGCGGATTGTGACTCGTACGGATGGCGTTGAAGCCGTGAGCCTTCATCAACTCAATGCGGCGCTCCTCTGACCGGTCGTAGGCACATGCGCCCAGGATTCCGTTGTCGTGGTGCATGCAGCCACCCCGCAACTTGGTGACTTCGCCGTTGATCCGCAAACCATTTTGTGCGTCGATCTCGACCTTTCGGATTCCGAAGGGGGTTGACATCCGATCGACAGTATTTGCCGTTACCAGCTCAGTTTCCAGGCGATACATCTGCGGCGTGGCAGTTCCCCATAGCTTTGGGTTCGGGACCGTGATGCTTTGTTCCACTTCGGTGAAACCTGTTGGAGGAATGGACTGCTTCAACTCTTGCGTTCCGGCGCTGGCATTGTTTCCATCAAACAGATGCAGCCGCACGGTCACGTCCTGGGCCGCGCCGGTCCTGTTCTCAACCTTCACCGCGACCTTCACCGTCGCGCTGGCCTTGCTGACATCCGGCGTGGTGACGGAGACGCCCCACTTCGGTATGCGGATTTTGCCTGTCGTATCCAGCCACACGTGCCTGTAGATTCCCGACCCGGAATACCAGCGGCTGTTCTTGCCTTCGTTACGCACTCGCACCGCAAGTACGTTCTCGCCGGTCCTGCGAAGGTGCGGCGTCAGATCATACGAGAAGGTCGTGTAACCATAAGGATGCGACCCAAGCAGCTCGCCGTTCAGCCAGACATCGCTGTTGCGGTACACGCCATCGAAGGTGATCTCCACCTGTCCATCTGCTGGCACCGCCGACGCCGAAAAGCTACGGCGATACCAACCAGTTCCCCCTACGAACCAGCCCGTGTCACGGCCGCCCTGACTTAGTTCTGTATCGAAAGGGCCGGTGCGGGTTGGCGCGACGGACATACCCCATAGGGCCCCGGCGCCATTTTCCGCGTAGCCCAGCGAGGGCAGGTCCTCGACGCTCCAATCATGCGGCAGGTCCACAACGCGCCAGCTGCTGTCGTTAAATCCGAGAGCTTCCGCTCCCGGCGCATCGCCGCGTAAAAAACGCCATCCTTCATCGAAGGATTGATCACGTTTGCCTGCGGCAACTGCGAGAGTCGAGGTTCCCTGAGCCGGACGTGCATCCTGTGCTTCTGCAACGGCCTGCGAAACGATAGGGGTCATGGCCAGAACCGCCAGACCCTTGAGGATGTCTCGCCTGGCAACGCCGCCGGCGTTTGATGTCGGTTCCGAATCTTTGCTGGACGGGTTCACCTGCGGTCCTTGGATGAAAGAAGTAGCGCGAAAACGGAATCTGACACGCCGCACAAGTTCAGTTGATTCAGACAGCGTTTTAGTAACCGTTTACTCATCCACACCAACTTACGGCTCGCATGATCCAGAGGTCAACTCATTCTCCTCTTCTGGTGAACAGAGTAACTTGCTGGCAGCGTCAATCTTCATTTGGATTGTCTCGGGGCGCGCGAAAATCCGGATAAATCGCACTGAACAACTCCTGGCGCGCGCACTTCCGATGCCAGTGAAAGCGCGGAACGGGCGGCAATTTTGCGGCGGCGATTATCGGTCCGGAGCGCATGAAGAATTGGTCATAGTCAGCGCGCCGAAGGAGTGGCCGCGGGCGGATTGGCGGGGCGCACGCAGAGTGCGCGTTTGCCGACGTAGTAACCGAGCTGGTCGACGGTCACCTGGCCACCGTAGAAGTCGAAATACGACCCACCACCTCCGGAAGGACGCCCATGACTATCTCGCCCTCGGTCACTGCTCCATTCAAGACCTGTCAAAAACAGCCCTCCTTTTACATGCCAAAGGAATGGTGGCTGTTCGCCGGGCCCTGCTGCCAAGCCTTGAGCCTCGGCCTGGACATTGTAGATTCCTTGCAACTCATCAGTCGTTGCCAACCGCCAATCGGAGTAGCCAGCCAGTTTCAGCTTGCGGCAATACTTTGTCGAATCGTAGTAGCTTGAGTTCTTGCCGTTGTCCTTTGCAGCCCACATCAATCCCGTTGCCGGATCGACCCAATAGCCGCGAGCCTGTGTCTCCTGCGCGAGCGTCTGGCTCGCAGCCGCGTTTTGTTCCCGAGGCGGCTTATCCGGCTGCACTGCAAACGCCGACGTCGCCATCAGGCTCAGCCCCGCGATGATTGCGGTTCCGGCCCATGTGATCGCTCGTTCGACCAAACCTGCGAAGCGCCCGCAATCGTGCGCCGTCGAAATTTCACCTGCGCTCTCTGTTGCGCCGTAAATCTCCTTCCGAATCCGCCACGCCTCCGCAATCGTCTTCACATCGCGCCGCCAGACCGGAAGCATCAGCGACATGGCAATCGTCTCCAGGTTGCTTGCGATACCCATCCAGAGCGCAACCCGCATCAGGGGGCTTGCGTGGCCCACCGCAAACGCCGCAGCAATCGCCGTCGCCAGCACCAGCCCCCACGCCTTCGCCAGGTATGAGTGATAGCTCGCCGGCCTGCCGTACTTCGCAAAATTCGCCGCGAAGTTGGCCGCCTCCACCGCGAGCAGCGCGCACAGCAGCCCGACGTTTCCCGAAAGCAACAGCGGCTGAAAGAACCAAAGCGCAACCCCCACGCAGACGTAGAACACCATGTCGCACATGGAATCGAACAGCCGCACGGCAGCCGTATCCACGCGCCAGCGCCGCGCCAGCACGCCGTCGAAAATATCCGACAGCAGCGCGGTGACAACCATGGCCGCCAGCGTGAAGCCACTCCATCCGCATCTGTCGCCCACGACAATCACCGGCCCCGTCAGCGCCCGGGTTGCTGCCATCGCCCACGGAACCATCTGCCTGATCTTCTGCATCGCCCGCCTCCTTACTGCTGATGGGAGCAAGCGTATGTCGCGGATCGGGCCGCAATCCGGCCCGTAAGGACACTTTCTGAAGTGTCACAGCGCGGACGAGCCTTGCTTAAGGGCACGGCTTCAGAGCCTGTCCTGAGCGTAGCCGAAGGATGCCGTAAGAATCGCAAAGTCAGAAGCGGCTTCAGCCGCTGAGGTCAGTTCGTCCTTCGCGAAACCCTTTTCGGCTTCGCCGGTTCCAGCGTGTACTGCCGCAGCTCATCGCCTGCCGAGTCCGCCAGCAGCGAGTAGATGATGTGGAACGGCTTCCGCGGCAGCGCCGGAACGCTCGCCGTATAGCTGTCGCACAGAATCGCCGTCACCTGCTCCAGCCCGCGCCGCCACTGCGCCTTCCGCGCGTCGCGGAAGATCAGGACGTCGGTCGAAATCCCGCCCGCAATCAGCATGGTCTGCGCGCGGTCCAGGAACTCGGGCCAGTGCGAGACCACCCCCAGCAAGTGCCCCTTGGGCGCGGGCAGCCATGGACTGAGCCACGCATTCGGCGAGCGGATGGGCAGCGTCACCAGTTCGACTCCATTCGGCAGCACCTCGCGCACGCTCTTGTGCTGGCTGGGCCGGCAGAGCGCAATCGCAGCCGTGAGCGTGGCACGGTTGCAGCATGCAGCCGGCGTGGACTCTGTGATCGGCCACGAAGTCAGCGCGCGCAGCTCGGTCACGAGAATCTTGCGGATCTCCGGATCGGGATCGACCAGCAGGAAGTGGTCTGGCGGCGGCGCAGCCAGCCAGTCCTGCACGCGGGCACGTACCGCCTCGGCCGGCAGACCCAACTCACGCGCCGCGCGGAAGAACCCGGCGATGTGGTGGTCGATGCGCTGCTCCGGAGTCTGCGGCTGCTCATTGTGTGCGCGGACGGTGATGCCGCTGCCGCGCCGCCGCTCCGTCCAGCCTTCCTTCTCCAGCTGCCGATAGCCCGCGCTCACCGTATTCGGATGCAGCGCGAACCGCCGCGCCAGTTCGCGCGTGCTGGGCAGGCGGTCGCCTGGCTTCAGGTCGCCGCACAGGATCGCCAGCACCACCTGCGTCACCAGCTGGCGATAGATGGGGACCTCGCTCGAATGTGCGAACCACAGGCGCATGGGTCTAGGGACTAGTTGCTGGGGACTGGGGATTAGGTGTTGGAACCCGTGTGAAGGATATAGCTTCGCAGACCTCGCTCCAAGTCTCCTGCTACGCTTTAAGGGTGGGACGGGCGTCTTTACTAGTCCCTAGTCCCTGGCAACTAGTCCCTACCCATGTCCCAGCCTTACCTCAAGCGCATCATCGAAGACCGTGTCACGCTCACGCGCGAACAGGCCCGCGAGTTGATGCAGCTGGTGCTCGCGGGTCGCTTTGCCGATGTGGAGCTGGCGGCCTTATTAGGCGCCATCACCGCCCGAGGCGAGAATGCCGCGGAGCTGGCGGGCTTCGTCGATGCCATGCGCGCCGCGGCCACTCCCATTCCGCTCGACGATACCGAGCGCGCCGCCCTCATCGACACCTGCGGCACCGGCGGCGACGCCAGCGGCACCTTCAATATCTCCACCGCCGCAGCGCTGGTCGCCGCCGCGGCAGAATCGCAGTCCCAACCCGGCCCACAGCCCCGGCCCATAGTCGCCAAGCACGGCAACCGCGCCGTCACCTCCGCCTGCGGCTCCGCGGACGTCCTCGAAGCCCTCGGCGTCCCGGTCGCTCTCCCGCCGGACGAGGCCGCGCAAGCCCTGCGCGAACACCGTTTCGCCTTTCTCCACGCGCCCGCACTGCACCCGGCGATGAAGGCCGTGATGCCCGTCCGTCGCGCGCTTGGAGTACGTACGGTCTTCAATATTCTCGGGCCGTTGACGAATCCCGCAGGCGCCCGCGCGCAGGTGATGGGCGTCTACTCCGCGCATCTGGTGCCTATCGTCGCCGACGCGATGGAGCAGCTCGAGACGCGCCATGCCTTCGTCGTCCACGGTTCAACCGGCACACGATCCGGCAAAGGGATGGACGAGCTCTCTATCTCCGGCCCCAGCCAGATCGCAGAGGTCCGAGGCGCCGTCCTTACCTTCCTCGAAATCACGCCGGAAGATGTCGGCCTTAAGTCCGCGCCCATCTCAGCGCTGCGCGGCGGCGACGCCCAGGTCAACGCCACCGTCCTCCGCGCCATATTTGCCGGCGAGAAGGGCCCGCGCCGCGATGTCGTACTGCTGAACGCTGCCGCCGTGCTGGTCACCGCCGGCGCCGTGCCTTCGGAACCCGGCAAGCTCCACGATGCGATCCGCGCGGCAATCGCCCTCGCCGCTGAGGCCATCGACTCCGGAGCCGTCTCCGCGCTCCTCGCCGACCTGATCGCCTCCAGCCGCTGAACCCAGAATCGCAAAGCCCGGTAGTTGACCGGGCACCGGCAAAAGCCGCAGAATCGAGACTCAGGCGTATCGCCGCCGTTGTAGCCGCGGCCTTTATTCTTCCGTCTCCGAGGATTCGTCCATGTCTGCCTTCCTGGTTCTTATCGCTGCCGCCCTCAGCCGCCTCGTTCCCCACGCACTGCATCTCGTTGCCTGGAACTTCACCGCGCTCGGCGGCGGCCTGCTTTTCTTTGGCTCCCGCATGAAAGGAACCAAGTCGCAGATCGCGGCGAAGCTCGCCGGCGCGCTTGCCCTCCTCATTGCAACGGACTACTACCTCACCGTCTACGCCTACGGCTATGCCTGGCACATCAGCGAGTACCTGATCACCTGGCTGTGGTGCGCCGCCGTCTGCCTCGTCGGCATGGGGCTGCTGGAAAAGCCCGGCATTCTGCGCTGCGCTGCCGCCACGGTTGCGTCGGCGACCTCATTCTTTCTTCTCTCGAACGGCGCCATATGGGCCGGCGGCACAATGTATCCGCACACGCTCGCAGGTCTCGGGACAGCGCTCGCCATGGGACTGCCCTTCTATCGCAACGACCTCACGTCGACCGCGCTGACGCTTACCGTGTTATTCGGTCTGCCGGCCCTCGCCGCACACATGCACCGCGCCATCGAAGCCGCGCAAGGCGATCGGCTCGTATAAATCGCTCGTCTAGTCCTCTTCCCCATACGTGCGTTCCCCATCTTCTGAGGGGAACCGCGTCTCGCGCCTGCGATCGAACAGCTTGCGCAGCACATAGAGCACAAACAGCAGGCCGACGGCTGACACCAGCGCCATCACGATGTTGAAATGCTCATGCACCGCGTGCCGCCACGTCTGCGCGATCTGCGGGCCGTAGCGGATCGTGATCACCGCGCACACCAGGAACTGGATGAACTTGCCGGTAAAAATCGCCGTGCCGAACAGCATCGGCCGCATCTCAAACACGCCCGCGGCGAATTCAAACAGCTTGATCGGCATCGGCGGCGGCATCATGGCCGGAAACATGATGGCTAGGAACTCCTGGTTCTCAAAGCGATCGCGAAGCCTCTCGTACCGCTCGCGGTTGATGCGCTTCAGAAGAAAGATTTCGCCGCCGGCGCGGCCTACATAGTAGGGAATCAGGCTGCCGACTGCGGAGGCCGCCGCCGCCATGAGGCAGTAGAGAAAAAACCTGCCATGGTTGGCGGCGACATAACCAATCACCACGCCATCCATCGTGGTGGGCAGCGGGAACAGGCCCGAGTCGATAAACGCAAGACCGCCCAGCCCCCAGATGCCCAGCGGCTTCAGCGCGGCCATCAGGAAGCCGTTGACTTTGTGCAGCAGGACGATCGGGTGAAGTTTCACGACAAGCGTGATTCTACTAGGGCTGCCATGGCTGAGGAATTGAGTTCAACACGCTCTGAAGCCGACTTAGGCGGCCGAACGCCGAAGCCCCGTCTTCTTCAGCGGTGGAGTGCGCTTGCTCCGAGTCTGCTTTGCCGCAGGACCGCGGACCCGCTTTTTCGGCGCATCACAGGACAAAGGAGTGAGTTCAAAGATTGCCTCGGGAAACACAGCCTGGATTCGCACCTCGCCGCCAAGGGCATGCACGTAGCGGCCGAGAGTACTCAGCAGCAGGTCCGAATTGTTTTCCATGCCGGAAACGCTGGCCTGGTTTACGCCCAGCTTGCGCGCCAACTCCACCTGGGTCCGCTTGCGGGCCTTGCGCAGCGCCGCAAAGCCCATGCGATCCAGTTCCTCAATCGCTTCGCGCTTGATTGCTTCCATCCGGGCCGGAGAATTCTTATGTTTCAGGTCTTTCCATCGGGATATCTTCATACAACGCTCCACGTGTTCTGCCTATCTGCCCCGCAGATACTCGTCCAACAATCTGTCGGCCAGGCGGATTGCTTGCACATACCACCTGTTTCCTGATCCGGTTTTTCTGCCGCCAATCAGCAAAATGGCGTTGCGTGCCGGGTCAAAAGCGTACAGCACACGATACGGCTGCCCCGCATGCTGAATTCTCAACTCGCGCATGCCGGAATGCCTCGATCCGTTGATGCCACTGCTGTACGGAAAAGGAAGGGCAACGCCAGCTTCTTCCAGCATGCCTACAACGCGTTGCACGCTTTCTTGCTCGGATTCGGTTAGACCGCCGTACCACTCGACGAACACGTTCGTGACAAAAGTCTCTATGGCCGCACTGAGGCACACTATAGACTCTAATCTATATGAAGTAAAGCCTATATTCAGTGGCCTGTCCTGCCCGCCAGCAAATCCAATGCATGGGGCAACAGCGGCAGGATGGCCGCGAGCGAAGTCGTCGCGCCTGCGGGTGAACCCGGCAAGTTCACTACCAGCGTACCGTTGGAGTCGCTACCCCCGATCACTCCACAGACTCCCCGGCTCAGCGCCGCCAGCGGCGTATGCCGCAACCCGTCCGCGCGCATCACCTCCGCCAGGCCGTCGATGATTCGCGACGCCACCAGCCGCGTCGCCTCCGGCGTCACGTCGCGCGGCGCAAGCCCGGTGCCGCCCGTGGTCAGGATCAACTCCGCGCCTTTCGCGTGCCGCCGCAGTCCAGCAACGATCAGCTCAACCTCATCGGGAAGCGTTTCAGCCGCAACCGCCGCGACACCAACCTCCTCCAGCATCTCCACAATCGCGGGGCCGGAGCGGTCCTCCTGCGTGCCCGCGAAACAACGGTCGCTAATAGTGAGCACAGCGGCGCGCGTTCCGGCAAGCAGCCGCACATTGCGTTGGCCCTCTGGTCTGTCGTTCGCAGCCATGGCTGACAGTTTATCGACTTATCTGCGCCGCCGGAGAGCGCGCGATCCGCTTCGACCGTACCCCCAAAGATGAGAAAATAAACGCACGGCGAAGCTCCGGCGATATTCCGGGGTTTGTACCTTTATCGTGCGATGGGAAGCATGCCTGCGGACTATTTCGCACCCGCATGCGTCCTATCTTCTGAGCCTCCATGTCGATCTTGCAGCTTCCAACCAGACCGCCGCGCGACCCGGATCTTCGCGACTCCGAGGTCGAGGCCAAAACCGGCGAAGATGTAGCCGAAGACTGGCACTCGGGGCCAGAGCCGATTCGTACCGGCCGCTATGCCGACCTTGAAACGCATGAGCTGATCCATCTGCTCGATTCCATCGACGACGAGCGCGCCCGCGCCCGCTTCCGCGAATCGGTCTATATCTCCATCATCATCTGGCTTGCGGTGGCCTGGTTCCTGTTCTATGGGCCGCACGTCCTCTTTCATCAGCCTTACTACAAAGACGTCATCTCGCTGATGAAGGAACATGACAAGCAGCAGCTCACGTATCTCACTCCCACCGCGCCCCCCGCGCCGCGAACTCCGCCGCGCATCGACCGCAAGACCATGGACGCGCTGCGCAAACAGGAATTGCAACGCCGGATTGAGACGCCGCCCACCCCCCAGCCGCCCGCTCCGCAACCGCAGCAGCAGCAACCACCCCAGCCGCAGGAGCAGGCGCATAACGTCGCGCCTCCCGTTCCGCAGCCCGCGATGCCCCTTCCGTCCGCGCCAAGGGCGCCCGCGCCAAGCGTCTCCGCGCCGCTGCCCGCCGCGCCAGCGCCCAGCTTCGCGCGCAACGAGAGCGCAAAGAGCGATCTGGAGCGCGCCATGCGCGGCGCCATGAACTCGCGCGGCAGCGGCATCACTTCGCCATCCAGTTCGGCCGGCCCGCTTCAGTCCGGCACGCAGATTCTCTCCGACACGCAGGGCGTGGACTTCACCGCCTACATGCGCCGCTTGCATGACGACGTGCAGCGCAACTGGAACCCGCTGATCCCGTTAGAGGTACAGCCGCCCATTCTGAAGAAGGGCATCGTCGGCCTCCGCTTCTCCATCCTCCCGGACGGCCAGATCGGCGACATGAAGCTGGAGACGACCTCGGGCGACGTTGCGCTCGACAAGGCCGCCTGGTGGGCAATCACCAGCGAGGGCCAGTTCCCGCCGCTGCCCAAAGCCTTCCACGGGCCGGACCTCGAGCTGCGCGTCGGGTTCTTCTACAACCAGCCCATCGAGTAGAAATCTATGAGGCCGCCCGACCCCGCGCGCGATTCTGAAACACACCTGGAACGCCGCCGTCAGGTGCGCGGCCTCACCTGTCTCGCAATCGCAGCGCTCGGCTTCGCGCTCCTCCGCGCCATCATCCATGGCGGCGTGCACAGCGTCTTCCCCCACGGCTGGTGGCGCATCCGGTAGCCACCCTCCCCGCGATCGCTTTCCGCATCTATTTCAGGGATGCCGGATGTCCCGCCACAGCCGCCGCCTGCCGCGGAGCCACTCCCCCCATCCGCTCCTCGCGGGCCATGGCAGCGCCTGGTGCGCGAAGCCGTCCGCTGGAACCCCCTCAGCTCGCTCTGGAATCTCCAGGGCATCCCACTCACTGTACTGATGCGGCGCGTATGGCAGTCGCTTTGGAACGACGACCTGTTCGGCAGCGCCGCCGAGCTCGGCTACTGGTTCCTCTTCGCCCTCTTCCCCACGCTGGTCAGCGCATCCTCGATCGTCGGCCTGTTCGCACGCCATGGCGCGGAGAACTATGACCGTCTGCTGCGCTTCGCCGCCTTCATCGTACCGCCCTCGGCCTACGGCTTCATCTATCAGACCTTCAACGAAATCACCGCCGCCTCCAACGGCAGCAAGGTTACCTTCGGCCTGGTAGTCGCTCTTTGGGCCGCCTCGTCCGGCTTCTCCGCCATTCAGGACGCCATGAACGCCGCTTACAAGATCAAGGAATCACGCCCTTACTGGAAGGCGCGTGTTGCGGCCTTCTTTATCGGCACCCTGCTCTCCCTCTTGCTTACCGCGCTGCTCGCCATCCTGCTCGCAACGGACTTTTTCGGGCGCGTGATCTGGCTGCACTTCTGGCACCACACCATCGCCGAATCGGTCATCATCCTCGTGCGCACCATCGGCTGGACGATCGCCACCCTTTTGCTTTCGCTCATCTTCGCCGTCATCTACTACTGGGCGCCCGACCTCAAGCAACGCTGCTGGCGCTGGCTCACTCCCGGCGCCGCGGTCGGCATGGTGGGTTGGCTGCTCGCCTCCGCCGGCCTGCGCCTCTACCTGCACTTCTTCAACCACTACACCGAAACCTATGGCTCGCTCGGCGCGGTCATCGTGATCCTCACCTGGTTCTATCTCAGTGGCCTGATGCTGCTGCTCGGCGGCGAGGTCAACAGCGAGATCGAAGCCGCCGCCACCGAGCGACGCCTCCGCGCGCAGGATGCCACCGTCCGCTGACCCGCCCTCTCAATGTATTGTTAAGGGCACGGCTTTAGCCGTGCCGTAAAGTGTTCGCAAGATAAGGGGGCTTTAGCCCCTGAGGTCGATCTTGCAGATTTGATCGCCCCTACATTTCCCGTTCCTCAGGAGCATCTAAATGGCAGTCGCTCGTCGCGGCGGATACCTCGTCGCTCTGTCCCTCGCCCTCATCTCTGCCTCCGCTTTCGGCCAGCCTCCTATGCCCCCAGCCTCAAACCCGTCCGCCCCGGCCGCACCCGAAATGTCGGTCCTTCGTCTCGATCCCGCTCTCGACGCCGTGATTGCCCCCGACGCGAAGATCGAGCGGGTCGCGACCGGATTCACCTTCACCGAAGGCCCGCTGTGGCGCAAGGGCCGTCTCTGGTTTGCCGATGTGCGCGCCGACAAGCTCCGCGCCATGACCCCCGACGGCAAAGTCGAACTACTGTCGGACAACCCCAGCGGCGTGACAACAAAAATCCCCGGCCTCGACCAGGGCTCCGACGGCATGGTTCCCGACAAGGACGGGACCATCCTCGCCGCCAATCAAGGCGGACGCAACGTCATCCGCTTCGATGACAAGTTGAAGACCACCGTGTTTCTTGATTCTTACGACGGCAAGAAGCTGAACAGCCCCAACGACCTCGTCTTCGCGCCCGACGGCTCGCTCTGGATCACCGATCCGCCCTACGGCCTGCGCGGCATGGACCGCTCGCCCGATAAGGAGCAGCCCTACAACGCCGTCTACCGCTACGC
>DATNEM010000259.1:0-2251 GCA_035552995.1 Acidobacteriaceae bacterium
GTCCTTCAGGGTATTGTACCGAGCGATCCGCCAGGCAAAGAAGAGGCGAAACCTGACTTACAATAACGGAATGCAGTCCCCCGTCGTTCCCGAGTGCCAGCCGGTTCCGGAGAGCCTGCTCTGGGCGCATCCGGTGGTGCGGGAGTGGTTTGTGCGGCGGTTCTCGACGCCCACAGAGCCGCAGGAGTTGGGCTGGCCGCACATCCTCGCCGGAAAACCCGCGCTCATCTCCGCGCCCACCGGTTCGGGCAAAACGCTGGCCGCATTTCTGATTGCGATTGACACCCTGCTGCGCCAGGCCATTGAAGGGCGGCTGGAATCAGCGACGCAGGTCGTTTATGTCTCGCCGCTGAAGGCGCTTTCGAACGACATTCAGAAAAATCTGGAAACGCCGCTGCGCGAAATTCAGGAGCTGGCCCTGGAGTGCGGCTACTTGTGCCCGCCCATTCGCGCCGGGGTGCGCACCGGCGACACGCTGCCCAAGGAACGCGCGGCCATGCTGAAATCTCCGCCGCACATTCTGGTCACCACGCCTGAGTCGCTTTACATCCTGCTCACCGCCGAAAAAAGCCGCCAGAATTTGCGCCGTGTCCACACGGTAATCGTGGATGAAATCCACGCCATCGCCGACGACAAACGCGGCTCGCATCTTGCCCTCACGCTGGAGCGGCTGGACGCGCTGGTGCGCGGCGAAAACCGCCTGAACGCGGCAGACCTCATCAGCGGCCACGAGGCTCCGCAGCGCATCGGACTATCCGCGACGGTAAATCCCATCAGCGCTATCGCGGAGTTTCTCGGCGGCCAGCACGCCTCGGAAGTTGAAATTGTGCAGGCGGGGCAACGGCGCGATCTCGACCTCGCGATAGAAGTTCCGTCGGATGAGTTAGGCGCGGTGGCCACGCAGTCCGTGTGGGAGAGCGTCTACGCACGGCTGACCGAACTTGCGCAGCAGCATCGCTCGACGCTGGTGTTTGTGAATACGCGGCGCATGGCCGAGCGGCTGGCCTTTGCCATGGCCGAGCGGCTTGGCGTGGAGCAGGTGGCCGCGCATCACGGATCGCTCTCCCGCAAGCTGCGTCTCGAAGCCGAGCGCCGGCTGAAAGCGGGCGAGATTCGGATGCTGGTCGCAACCGCCTCACTCGAACTCGGCATCGACATCGGCTTCATCGATCTCGTCTGCCAGATCAACTCGCCGCGCGCCATCGCCGTTGCCATGCAGCGCGTAGGCCGAGCCGGACACTGGCGCGGAGCCACGCCGAAGGGGAGATTTTTTGTCACCACCCGCGACGACCTGATGGAAAACGCGGCGGCCATGCGCGCCATGCGCAGCGGTGTGCTCGACCGGCTGGAGATTCCTCCAAAGCCCTTCGATGTCTTGATGCAGCAGATTGTCGCGGCCTGCGCGGCGGAGCCTTGGGAAGAGCGGCAGCTGTTCGAGGTGCTGGGGCGCGCGCTCCCGTATCGCGACCTTACGTGGACCGAATTTGAAGAAGCGCTCTGTCTGCTCACCGAAGGCATTGAGTCAAGCCGCGGCCGCTTCGGCGCGTACGTTCTGCGCGATCGCGTCCACGGGCGCATTCAGGCGCGACGGGGAGCGCGCATCACAGCTGTGACGAACGGTGGCGCGATTCCGGAAACCGCGCTGATGCCCGTCATTCTGCAGCCCGACGGCGTGCAGATTGCTACGCTCGATGAGGACTTCGCGGTCGAGTCGTCGCCGGGAGACGTGATTCTGCTGGGCAACACAAGCTGGCGCATCCAGAGAGTTGAGTCGAGCGGGCGCGTGCTGGTGGAAGATGCGCAGGGCCAGCCGCCCACGCTGCCTTTCTGGAACGGCGAAGCCCCGCAGCGCACGCGCGAGCTGTCGGAGTTCGTCTCAGACCTGCGTCTCGAAATCGACCGCCGCACGCGCGGCGTTGTGCCCGGTCATGTAAGCCAGACCGCCCCGGAAATCGCAGAAACCGTTACGTGGCTCAAGCGCGAGTGTGCTGTGGACGACGCCGGCGCGGAGCAGATGATCGCCTACGTTGTCGACGGGCGAGCAGTCCTGGGCGCGGTGCCATCTGTAACCACCATTGTTGCAGAGAGATTTTTCGACGAGGGCGGTGGGATGCAGTTGGTCCTCCACGCTCCCTTCGGGGGCCGCGTGAACAAGGCCTGGGGGCTCGCCCTGCGCAAGCGCTTCTGCCGAGGCTTCAACTTTGAATTGCAGGCAGCAGCCACGGACAATGGCCTGAACATCTCGCTCGCC
>DATNEM010000260.1:0-6321 GCA_035552995.1 Acidobacteriaceae bacterium
CGAAAAGTGGAAGTAGAAGCCGGCGCCGGAGGTTTTCTCCAGTCCGGTGCGCAGCCACCAGGCGGCGGCGTTGGTTTTGTAGGGCTTCGCCGGCAGGCCGCGCGAGGCATCGAAGCGCGTGTCGCGGTAGATGCGCATCATGATCTTGTGCGGCGGGCGGATGTGGTCCGGCGCGAATCCGGCGAAGGCGTGGTTGATCTCGTCGATGAGGGCGAGCATGGGCTGGCGGACCTCGCGCTCATAGATGGGCTTGCGGGGATCGAACCAGGTGCGGTCGTTGTGACGCGCGAGGCCGCGAAGGAACTTCAGCGCCTCAGGGGAGAATTGCGTCGTCATCCGGCAACTATAGATGGAGTGCGGCGGTGGATTTCTTTGCGGCGGTATACTGCCCGCACATGTCCGAGCAGCCCGAGTTCCGATCCGACCACGATCCGGCGATTGCTGGGACAGCTGTGGCTCCTGCTCCGGCGAAACGGCACCTGCGAAAGACGATTCGATTCTGGAGCGTCATGGCGGTTGTATATGGTGTGATGTTTGGACTTGCAGCGGGCGGCTTTTATCTGACACGTTCAGCTTTCCGAACCGGCGAATGGGAGAAACTGCTGCTGGCTGTGGTTTTGCTACTGCCGCTTGCTTCAGTGGTATGGCATTTTCTGCGCAACAGAATAAAAACGGGCCCGTGGGCCGGCGATGCAGAGGCCCGTAAGGAGCGCCTCGCGAAGTCAAAAGAGAGCCGTGCTCTAGACCGCAATCAGCCATGGAGTCTCTGGCGTTACGCGCTAACATGGGCGGGATATGTGGCGTTCGAACCAACATGTTCGGCATGGCAGCGCATTGCCGGGTGGATGATCCTTGCAGGCGAGGCAATCATGGTGCTCGCAATAGTGGCATTTGGTTTGATCGCCATCGGCGCGAGCTTTGCGGATGATAATACGCTGGGCCAGCGAGCGATGTTCGTCGGTTTCGGCCTGCTGCTGTTTTTCCTGCCGGGCCGAGCGATGAGGCTGTTGATTCGGCGCAGACGGGCAGGGCAGTTGAGGGTCAGCCGCGAGGAGCTGGATACGTTGCGAGCGCTGCGGGCGGCATGGCGCAAGCGCGAGAGCGAGAAGCCGCTGAGCGCAAAGCTGCTGACGATCGCCGCTGTCGTGGGAGCTCTCGGTTTGCGCTGGGCGATGCACAGCGCCCGGCATCGGCACGACGGTTGGGTGGACGCGGCAATTTACGCGCCGCTCGCGCTGTATGTCCTCTGGGTACAGTTCCGCAAGCCGAAGAGGCCCTCCGAAAATGAGCCGGTATCCCCGACCGCATAGCTCTGCATTCCGATCCATTTTTGCGAAGTACGAGGCGGCGCAAGATCACATGTTCCCCTCGCGCATCTATATTTCTGCCATTGAGGCGCCCCGAAGTTTCTCTGTGACAGTCACGAAAGTGACACAAAGCACAGAGAAAGTGTGCGTGGCGGCGTCCTATCGTGCAGAGTATGCGGCCTCATCTCGCCAGCCTCGTCGATGACTTTCGCGCGCATGCGCAGGAGACTGCCGTGGTCGCGCATCGCGGCGTGCGCCGGTATCGCACAACCTATGGCGAGCTGGCTGATCTTGCCGGGCGGTTCTCGGCGGAGCTGGCGCGGCGCGGGGTGGGGCCGGGCGAGCGCGTGGTGCTGTGGGGCGCGAATTCAGCGGAATGGGTGGGGGTCTTCTTCGGATGCCTGCTGCGCGGCGTGCTTGTTGTTCCGCTGGATGCGGCCGGGTCGGCGGAGTTTGCCGCGCGGGTGATTGCGGATGTGAAGCCGCGGTTGGTGGTGGGGGATGTTGCAAGGTTCGAGGGGCTAGGTTCGCGGTTCGAGGAGGGTGCGAGGGGCGAGGGTGTTAGCGAGTCAACAAGTCAGCGAGTCAGCAAGTCAGCGAGAGGTTTTGACGATCTGGAGATGGCGGCGCTCGGCGGGATTGCGGAGCGGTTGCCGGAGAAGCCGCTGTTTACGGTGGATGCGGCGGTTGGGCCGGATGCGCCGTTTCAAATTGTGTTTACGTCAGGGACGACGGCGGAGCCGCGCGGGATCGTGCATACGCATCGCAATATTCTGGTGACGCTCGATCCGATTGAGCGTGAGATCGCGAAGTATCGCCGATTCGAGCGGCCGTTTCATCCGCTGCGGTTTCTGCATTCGCTGCCGCTGAGCCATGTGTTCGGGCAGTTCATGGGATTGTGGACGCCGGCGCTGCTGGGCGAAGAGGTGCATTTTGCGGAGCAGCTCGATCCTTCGCGGATTGCGGATGTGATCCGGTGCGATCGCATCTCGGTGCTGATCGCGGTGCCGCGTGTGCTGCATTTGCTGCGGGGGCATCTGCTGGCGACGGTGCCGGGGCTTGCGGAGAAGACCTCAGGGGCTAAAGCCCCTGATTCAAACTATGTGCGCAATGCCGGGACTGAAGTCCCGGCCTATCTCACAGGCAAAGGCAAAAACAAATACGGAGATTCTGGAGCTTCGCTCCAGAATGACGAGCGAAGGTACGAAGGCGGTGGTTCTTCCCAGGCGCCCAAAGGCGAGGCATCCTTCGACGAGCTCAGGACGGGCTCTGGGGCAGCCTGCACCCCCACCCGTCCGCAAAGTGCGCGTACGGATGGGGCACCCAGCAAGTCAACGGGGATGGGCGTGGGTGCAGTGCTGAAGAAGTGGTGGCACTTTCGCCGCGTGCATCGCGCGCTGGGATGGAAGTTCTGGGCGATCATCTCGGGCGGCGCGACGCTGCCGGCCGATCTCGAATCCTTCTACAACACGATTGGGGTGGCGCTGATCCAGGGCTACGGCATGACGGAGACGGCGGCGCTGGTGACGCTGAATCATCCGTTCCACATTGCGCCGGGAACGATCGGCAAGACGCTGCCGGGGCGAGAGGTGAAGATCGGCGAGGATGGCGAGATTCTGGTGCGCGGGGCGATGCTCTCCGGCGCGACCTGGCAGCAGGGCGCGATGCATGCGCGGGAGGGTGAGTGGCTGGCGACGGGCGATCTGGCGGAAGAGAGCGCGCATGGCGAGTTGAAGTTTCTGGGGCGCAAGGGTGACTTGATCGTGACGGGTGCGGGATTGAATATTCATCCCGCCGATCTGGAGGCGGCGCTGACGGCGCAACCGGGAATTCGCGCGGCGGCGGTGGTCGCGTGCGAGTTTGCAGGTGGGCCAGAGCCGGTGGCGGTGGTGCTGACGGCGCTGGATGATGCGGGGCTCGGTACGGCGGTTGCGGGTGCGAACCGCACGCTTGCGGAGTTTCAGCAGATGCGGCGTGTGCTGCGCTGGCCTGAGCCGCAGTTTCCGTATACCTCGACGGGAAAGCTGGTGCGGCGCAAAGTGACGGAGTGGGTGAGGGAGAGGTTCAAGGGGCGAGGTTCGAGGTTCGAGGTGGGTGCGAGGGGCGAGGGTGACAAGGCAGGGGATGCGTTGATGGCGCTGATTGCGGAGGTGACAGGCGAGCCACTGAGAGAGGATGACGGCCGGATCCCACCCATCCCGCAAAGCGGGATGGATGGGGCACGGACTCATGAGGGCGCGAGCGATGATTCGCTGCGGCTGTCGGAGGACCTGCATCTGGATTCGCTGGGTCGCGTGCAGTTGCAATCGGTGATTGAGCAGCGGTTTGCCATCGATATCGATGATGATGCGATGGCGACGGCGGGGACGGTGGGTGAGTTGCGGAAGTTGATGGGCGGGGTGCTTATCGAACGCAGTGGTGGCTCGATCCCACTCATCGCGCAAGAGCGCGCGATGAATGGGGCACGGATTGGTGAAGGTTCGAGTCGGCAGGTCACTGAGCATCCCCAGGTGCCCAACCTCGAGGCACCTGGGGCACCCGGCGAAGGATGGGCTAGCCAGGACAAAAACATCTATCCGCGCTGGCCGTGGACGTGGCCGGTGCGGTGGTTGCGGATGGCGTTTATCGAATGCGCGATGCGGCCTTTCGTGTGGCTGATGGCGAAGCCACGAGTGGTATACGAACCAGGAGCGCGCGAAGCGCTGAGCAAAACTTATGATCCTCTTGTTCTCATCTCCAACCACATCACGGCGTATGACGGAGCGCTGGTGCTGTATGCGCTGCCCGGACGGTTGCGCAGGCGTGTGGCGGCGGCGATGTCGGGTGAGATGCTGCGCGACTATCGCGACATGCGCAACCAGGGCGCGTGGATCCTTAATCTGCTTGCTCCTGCGGCGTACTGGCTGCTGACCGCGCTGTTCAACGTGTTTCCGCTGCCGCGCGATCGCGGGTTCCGGCGCAGCTTCGCGCATGCGGGTGAGGCGATGGACCGCGGGTATTCCGTGCTCATCTTTCCGGAAGGCACACGCAGCCTTACCGGGCATATGAATCGGTTTCGCTCCGGAATTGGATTGCTGGCGCGCGACACACAGGCGACGGTGCTACCGATCGCGCTGCGCGGGATTTACGATCTGGTCGCGAAGGGCGAAGGCACTGAATCGCGTGCGCGGTGGTTCCATGCCGGACGCATCGAGATTCGCGTCGGCGCGCCGGTCACGGCTGAAGAGCTGAGCGCACTGGGGCCTGCGGCAATCGCTGCGCGGCTTGAAGACGCACTGCGCAGGCTTGTCGAGTCGGACCAGTCGCCGCCGATGAGGATTCCTTAACAAAAGGCGGCGCCCAGGACCGGTCCGAAGGTAATGCGTCCGCGCTCTCCGCCGATAGGCACTGTAGAGTTTGCGCTGCCATACTCCGAGGATTTGTTTTTCGGTGGCAGGCGCGACTCGACAGGAGCCGCTTCTTTGATTCGACATCGCATCGTTCGTGTTCTATGCGCTGCACTGCCATTGCTGGCGCTCACCGCTCTGCGCCTCCCTGCGCAGAGCATGGACGACCTGAACATCCAGCTCCACGGCTACGCCACGCAGGGCTTTCTCTACAGCAACCACAACAGCTGGAACGGCACCGACTCGTCGAGCGGCAGCGCTGCCTGGACGGAGGCGGTGATGAACGTCTCCGCGCAGCCGGACGCAAAGCTGCGCATTGGCGTGCAGGCACGCTACTTTCTGCTCGGCGACTACGGCGACCAGATCCGGCTGGACTGGGCGCAGGCAGACTACAAGGTGAACCAGCACCTCGGCTTCCGCGCCGGGATGGTCAAGACGCCGACGGGCCTTTGGAACGAAACGCAGGACATCGATCCGGCGCATCTGTGGGCATTGCTGCCGCAGTCGATCTATCAGATTGCCAGCCGCGATTCGCTCCTCAATCACTATGGCGGCGTGGTGTATGGCGCGGTGCAACTGGGAGAGCGCAGCAAGCTTGAATACCGTGGATTCGGCGGCACGCGCATCATCTCGGGCAACGATTCCGTCTTCCAGCCGCTTCGCGATCAGGGCATGTCCGTCCCCAACGGCATCCGCGGCCCCATCTATGGCGCGGCGTTGCACTTGCAGCTGCCATTCGGCTTCATGGTGGGAACAAGCGCAGACGTGGAAAAGCCTTCAGGCGAGATCGTCGCCGGCCCGCTGAGCGGGACTATCAAGAGCAACCGCATCGTATCTCCGGATTTTTTCGGCAAACTTGAGCGCGGCAAAGTGATGCTGGCTGCCGAGTACGACCGGACGCCGGTAAACTCTGCGATTGCGTTCAACGGGCTGCCGGCGATTCCCGATCCCACCGACTATCGCGCGTGGTACGCGATGGCAAGCTATCGGCTCTCTTCCAAGCTGAACGCGGGAGCTTATTACTCAAGCTTTATGAATCGCGCAGCGGCGGTAAGCAGTTCGCGCTTTCAGAAGGATTGGACCGTAGCCGCGCGCTACGACTTCAATCCCTATCTCTATGCCAAGGCCGAACAGCACTTCATCGATGGCACGGCCGTAGGCTTCAACGCTTCGGACAATCCGAACCTGCAGGCCACCGCGCGCATGACCATTCTGAAGTTGGGGGTGAGCTTCTAATGAAAACATTCCATCGCTTTTCTTCTTCGCTTCGCTCGGTGTTGCACGCCGTCGCGGTCCTACTTTTGCTGGCGGCCGCATCGCATTCACGCGCGCAGGTCGTGGTCATTGCGAACAATAGTGTCGCGGTTTCGGAGATCAGCCGGGCAGAGCTGCGCGATCTCTTTACCGGAGCGGCCTCCAGCATCAAGGGCTCGGGCGAGATATCTCCGGTACTGCTGAAGGACGGCTCGGCGCATCAGGAGTTCCTGAGCCAGTATGTCGGCAAGTCGGATTCCGCTTTTCGCGCGGGCTGGCGGAGCCTGCTCTTTTCAGGCCAGAGCGCCATGCCGAAGACCTTCAACTCCGACGCCGATGTGGTGGAGTACGTCTCGCATACGCGAGGGGCAATC
>DATNEM010000261.1:0-4022 GCA_035552995.1 Acidobacteriaceae bacterium
CGGCTCCTTCGTCGTGCTGCGCAAAGGCGCTGATCCAACTCGTGCCAAGGTTGCACCGGGAGCACTGATCTTCGCCGGCGGCAACCTTACCGTCGCCTCCAGCACCGGACAGCCGGAAACCATCCCCGAAAAAGAGGTCGCCTACATCATCGATCAGGCCACCTACGAAAAAGACCTCGAAAAGAAAGCCGGCTTCACTGCAGGCTGGAACGGCGCCATCAACGGAGGCGCCACTCTCGTCCGCTCCACCGACAAAGGCGAAACCTTCACCGCCGGCATCACCCTGGTCCGCGCCATCCCTGCCGTGCCTTTCCTTCCCGGTCGCAACCGCACCACGTTCGACCTCCAGGAGACATACGGCAAACTCACCACACCCGTCATCCCGCAAACTGCGCCACCCACGCCGCCATCCATCGCGATCACCAGCATCTTCCACGCTGACGCCGAGCGCGACGAGTACTTCTCACCCCGCGTCTACGCCCTCGGCCAGACCGCCTTTGACCACAACTATGCCCAGGGCCTCAACCTGCAGCAGGTCTACGGCGGCGGCATCGGGTGGTCTGCGATCAAGGGCGCGAAACAGGGTCTCGACCTGAAAGGCACCATGCAATATGAGAAGCAGTCCTATCTCGCCAGCTCCAAAACGCCGGACCAAGACATCATCGGTTCCACGATCTCGGAGCTCTACCACCGCGAGCTGCCGCGCAAGCTCCTCTTCAGCGAAGCCTTCTCCGCACTGCCCGCCTGGAACAACTTCCACGCCTTCTCCGCCAACGGCTCCGTCTCGCTCGCCATGCCGGTCTACAAACGCCTCTCGCTCAGCGTCACCACCAGCGACAACTTCCTCAATGACCCCGCCTTCGGCTACAACAAGAACTCCTATCAGTTCGTCACCGCCGTCAGCTATGCGCTGAAGTAAAAAATGACCACGGATCTGCGCTGATGGACGCGGAAAAGAAGCCTTTTCGGCTTTTTAAATCCGCGATGATCCGCGTAAATCCGCGGTCGGCGGTTCGTCTTTTATCCCCGCCAGATGTTCTAATAATGTCTGGCCCGCTAACGGACCGAGCCTTACCCATATCCAAGCATCAGGCGCGCCCAGCCGCATCCGGCGCCCATCTATCCGACGCGCAGGAGTCTCCCGCAGAATGTTTCGTTCGCCGTCCCGCCGCACCCCGCGCTGCATGTCGCGCATCCTCGCCTTCGCTGCACCCGTCGCTCTCCTCATCACTCTTCTCGTCGCGCCCGCCGCGCGTGCCCAGTTCCACACTCATCGCGAGACCAACGCCAACCGCCGCGCCCGCATTGAGCGCCAGATCCAGGACACCTACACCCACCGTTTTGAAGTGGCGGGCGGCGGCGGCTATCTCCGCTTCCGCTCCGGCCAGTTCACGCAGAAGAACAACGAGGTCGACTTCTTCCTCAACACCACTTACTTCTTCAATGAGAAGTTGGGCGCCACCGCCGAAGTCCGCGGCTACTACGGCCGCGCCAAGATACTCAACGGCCTTCCCTTCAACGAGAACTCGCTCATCGGCTACCCGCAGATCTCCGAGTACCCGTTCATGGTTGGCCCCACCTATCGCGTCTACCTGCACCAGCACATTGGCGGCAGCATCTTCGCCCTGGGCGGCACCGCCATCGGCAAGTTCGACGGCGACACCAAGGGCCGCCCCTCTCAAAGCCTGGGCCTCTGGCCCTCCGCCACCGTTAAGCCTGCCTTCTCCGTCGGTGCCAATATCGACATCAATCTCTTTCCCAACCTCGCCTTCCGCATCGCCCCCAACTATATGGGCACAACCTTCGGCGGCTCGCTGCAGAACAACCTCGGCGTCAATATCGGCGCCGTCTACCGCTTCGGCCGCCAGAAATAGACGCAGCGGCAGACGCCTCTCCGTTGTCGGCATCCAACCGAAGCGAAGGGGGAAGTGAGCTCGTAACGAACGCCTCGTAGTGCGCGTCTGCTGTTTGGCTCATCCCTCAAGCCCGCATTCCAGAATTTCAAGGTGCTTGGATGAATCAGGGGAATTGGAACCGCCTCTACAATATCGCGTCCGCGATCGTTCTCCTCAGCGTGTTCCGCCACTGGCTGCATGCTTTTCTGGTCGCTCGCCATCAGGTCGTCCTCTTTGACGATGCCTACATGTTCGCGCGCTACGCAACAAATTTCCGGCATGGGCTCGGCTTCTCGTGGAATTTGGACGGCGTCCATACCTACGGGCAGACCGCCCAGCTTTGGGGTCTCGTCGTGTTGGGCCTCAGCTACCTGCCGGTCGCCGCCTGGACGATGCTGACCGCCGGTTCATGGGTCTTCTCCTTCTTCGCAGTGTTCGCAATCGCATGGGCATGCGCAAGCAACGCGCGCAGCAACTTCCTGTCCAGTACCTGGCGTGTCCTGCCTCTGATCGCCCTGCCGCTGGCCGATAGCGTAAGCTTCGCGCGCAATCAGATCTCGGGCATGGAAACCATGCTCGCCATCCTCCTGTCGGCACTCTACCTCGGCCTTGCAATCAGATGGAACCGGGGAGCCGCTCGCCCGCAGACCGTGGCTGTTGTGGGCCTGCTGCTCTTCCTCACCCGTCCAGAGTCCCTGCTCGCCAGCGCCTTGCTGCCCCTGTTGCTCTTCTTGTGGATGCCCTCCCCCGCATCATCCAGGCGAAGCCTTGCGGCACTGCTTTCCATCCTCTTCGCGGGTGTGCTGCTCGATCTGCTCTTCTGCAAGCAGTACTTCCAGACGATGCTTCCGCTCAGCTTCTACATGAAAGCGCTCCATCCCTATAAAGGCTATGGTGCGGAATGGCATCCGGAGCTGCTTTTCATCGAGTTCCTGGCTGGCTGCCAGCTCTTCCTCGCCGCGCTCCTGCTCTTCGCCCGGCGCACGGACTGGCGGATCATCGCCTGTTGCCTCGTCCCCGCCCTGGCTGTCTCCGCCTACCTCGGCACAGTCACGCAGATTATGGGATTCAACGGGCGATATTATCTCCCATATCTTCCGTTCTTCATCGTTCCCGCGATTCTGGTGCTGGACCGCAGGATTGCTACAGGTGACCTTCTATTCACGAGCATTTTGCCGTCCCGCGCAATGTCGGCTCGGCTGGTTGCGACTGCCACCATGCTGGTCGGCTTCGTTATCTTTTCCGTCCCGTCCGTGCGCGGCAGGATTGCCCGCATGGAGGCCAGATCGCACTATGTGTACGAGCCCGCAAGCCTCGACATTCCGGCGCGTCTCCCGCTTCCGGACTATGAAGATTCGGGCGCAATGAGTATAAGCATCACTCATCTGCTTGCCGCGCGGCTGCCCCCAGGCGCTACCATGGCCGCCTCCGAGGTGGGTTACCTCGGCAGTGGAGCGCCGCAGATCAACATCATCGATCTCGCCGGTCTTAACGACAATGAGATCGCGCTGCACGGCTTTGACATGGGCAGGCTGCTGCAACGCAAGCCGGATATCATCTGGATGCCGCACGAAGACTACACCTACCAGCGCGGCGTCATGTTCTCCGACCCTGGCCTTCTCGCGCAATACAATGTTTATGCCGGAGCGGCCGATTTCGGTCTCGCAATCCGCAAAGACACCCCCTTCCGCAGCCAGATCGATCCGCTGATGCAGAGTTTCTGGAAAAGCCTCTACTTCGGATATCCCATGCAGGACTATCTCGTCCGCTCAGTCGCGTGGACCGGACGCAAATCCCTCGTCACAGGCGATTGACGCTGGGTCCGCTCATCGCGCGCCTTTACACACACGCCTACGCCTCAATCCTCGAAAACAGATACGCGCCCGCGCTCAAAAACAGCGCCCCAATCCCCACCAACAGCGCTACATCCAGCGTCGCGCCAAAGTGCCACCCTTGGATCAGCGCGCCACGCAGCCCATCCACCCCATAGGTCAGTGGGTCGAGCTTCGTGATAACGCTCATCGCCAGCGGCAGATTTGCCAGTGGGAACAACGCGCCCGAGAGGAAAAAGATCGGCATCACCAGAAAGTTCATCACCAGTTGGAAGCCCTGCATGTCCTGAATCAC
>DATNEM010000262.1:0-6228 GCA_035552995.1 Acidobacteriaceae bacterium
TCGCTTCCGGCATACCACTACTGTATCGCGGGCCGCAGACAGAACGACGCGCCCAGCGTGGCCGGGCGCGTCAATACTCCAGAGAACGGGTGCCTTAGCCCAAGGATCACTCGCCGCCTGCTGGAGCAACAGGAGCCGAAGAGGGCGACGACTGTGCCATATTCGACATCAACTTGATCTCCACGCGGCGATTCTCTGCGCGGCCTTCCCGTGTGTGGTTGTCCGCAACCGGATTGTCCTCGCCGATGCCGATCTCATAGAAGCGGTGGGGGGCGATGTTGTACTTGGTGGCCAGATACAGGACCACCGCGTCCGCACGGCGCTGGCTGAGCTGGTAGTTGTACTGCGCATTGCCGACGGAATCCGTTCCGCCAGTGAGCGCAATGATGTAGCCGCGGCTGTTCTGCAGGTTGGAGGCGAGTTGGTCGAGCTGGTCGCGATCGGCTTCCGTCAGCTTGCTCTTATCGAAGCCGAAGGTCACGCTCACGTCCGACAGTGTCTTGTAGTTGTCAAGATTCGCGACGACGCCTTCGAGCGACTGCACGTGATTGACCGCCTGCTCAGCCGCCTGGTTCGCCTGATCGGCCGACTGGCCTGCGGCCACCGCGTGCTGATTGGCCTGGTCCGCGGCAGATTGCGCCTTGGTGATGCCGGCCTGCGCGCGCTGATCCGTGTCCTGAATGTCGCGATGGTCCTGCGCGGTCTTGGCGTCGAGCTCGTTGGTCTGCTGGATCAGCGGACCGGTCTGCGAGCGCACATAATTCTTGGTGGAGCACCCCGTCGTGAGGGTAAGCGCCAGCGCACTGGCCAGAAACGCGGCACCGAATGTCTTGCCGGGGAGGCTTGAAAGTTTTGGAATTCCATTGCTATTGAGGGTCATTGGTCGGCACTCTCCTGTGCAAAGCGCTGTTGGCCCTGGGCTTTGACTACGCTTGTCGATGCAATCGGGATGCCAAGTTGCACCCTGGAACTAAATTATTGATATTCCGTGGCTTATTACGGATACAGCGCTGCGCAAGTTGCCCTTTTGTGGGATTGCAGCCGGTAAGATTTGCTCATCTGCGAGTCAAAGTTACTCTGCGTGCCGCCAGAAGCAGCGTGAATGCCGGTGCCGGCGGCGAGACCGAGCGACACCGCGGCAAACGATTAAACTGAAGATTGCACGTTCTGTCTCCGCGCTGCTCCCCGATGGACCTCCACCAGAAAATCCGTACGCTGCCCACGCTGCCCGGCTGCTACCTCTACAAAAACGCCGAGGGCGAGGTGATCTACGTCGGCAAGGCGAAGAACCTGCGCGCGCGGGTGCGGTCGTATTTCCTCGACGCGTCCCAGGCCAACGCCAAGACCGGCACGCTGATGCGGGAGGCCGTCGATGTGGACTACATCACGGTAGCGAATGAGCATGAGGCGCTGGCGCTTGAGAACAACCTGATCAAGCAGCGCAAGCCGCGCTTCAACATTCTGCTGCGCGATGACAAGACGTATCCGTACATCAAGCTCACGCTGGCGGACCGCTTTCCCAAGGTGTTTGTGACGCGGCGGCTGCGCCGCGATGGCAGCGCCTACTTCGGCCCATACTTTCCCGGGAATCTCGCGCACCGCCTGGTCGATCTGATTCATCGCAGCTTTCTGATTCCCAGCTGCAAGGTCGATCTCTCGCGCTATCATCCGCGCGCCTGCCTGCAGTACTACATCAAGCGCTGCCTTGGCCCATGTGTGGAGGGTCTGACGACGCCGGCGACATACGCGCAGACGATTCATGATGTGCAACTCTTCCTCTCCGGCAAGCCGGGCGAATTGGAGACGCGACTCACTGCCCGGATGAATGAAGCCGCCACAGCGGAGCAGTATGAGCTTGCAGCGAAGCTGCGCGACCAGCTGATCACACTACGGCAGATGCTGGACAAGCAGCGCATCGCCACGACGGACAACGAAGATGCCGATGTTTTCGGTTACCACTACGAGAACGGCATGCTGGCGGTGAACCTGTTCCACATGCGCGGCGGCAAGATCGTAGACCGGCGCGACTTCTTCTGGGAGGACATGGGGGAGTTGGTGCTCGATGCGCCTGGCTCCCCGCCTGCACACGAAGCAATGGAGGCGGAAGCCGAACCATCCCTGGAACCGGATCCTGAGCGCCCCGCGCCCGAGATTGCGCAGGATGTTCCGGTAACCGAGGAACGTTCCGTTCTCGCCGAGCCGCCAGGCGATGCCTTCAACGGAGCACGAACAACGGACACCGCGCAACCCCTCGCAACCGAGTTCAGTCCAGCCGCCTTCTTCTCTTCCCTGCTCACCCAGCTTTATCTCGACGCCGGCTATGTGCCGCGCACGGTGCTAGTCCCTGTCGATTTCCCCGACCGCGTTGTGCTGGCGGAGCTGCTGGCCGAGCGGTGCAGCCACCGCGTGGAGATTCTGGCGCCGCAGCGTGGCGACAAGCGCTCGCTGGTCGATCTTGTCTGCCTCAACGCAAAGCAGTCCTACGATCAGCGTTTCCGTGTGTTGCAGCCTGCGATGAAAGCAATTCAGGAAGCGCTGGCGGACATCCTGACGCTGGACGAACTGCCGCACCGCATCGAGTGCTTCGACATCTCACATATCCAGGGCGCGGAAACGGTGGCGTCCATGGTGGTCTGGGAAGACGGCGCGATGAAGAAGTCCGACTACCGCAAATTCCAGGTGCGGTCGGTCACAGGTGTAGATGACTTTGCCTCGATGCGCGAGGTGGTTGGCCGTCGCTACAAGCGGCTGCTCGCGGACAAAGCAAAGATGCCGTCGCTGATCCTGATCGACGGCGGCCTGGGCCAACTTCACGCCGCCGCCGAAGCGCTCGCTGAGATCGGCATCCAGCCGGGCACGCCGGAGCAGTCCGCACTCGCTTCGATCGCGAAAAAGGAAGAAATTCTTTATGTCTACGGCCAGGAGTCGGAGCCGGTGGTGCTTGATCGCCGCTCGCCAGTGCTGCATTTGATCCAGAAGGTCCGCGACGAAAGCCACCGGTTTGCGGTCACCTATCACCACAAGCGCCGCGAGATGCGCGACCGCACCTCAGAGATCGATGCCATTCCGGGCGTTGGCCCACGCACGCGGCAGCGCCTGCTGGAGCACTTCGGCAGCGTGCGCGGCATTCGGCAGGCCAGCCCCGACGCGCTGACGGCAGTCGTCAACGCTTCCGTCGCTGAAAAGATTCGCGCACACTTCGCAGGACAGGATGAAGCAGCCAGCACTGCGCTGCGCGTGCTGAACTAACGACTGCTTCAGTGCTGCGCCGGGACCGGAGGCACAGGCGGCACGGGGGGGACCCGCGGAGTCGGCTCCTTATCCTTGTACATCCGAGGATTGGGCCATGGGCCGCCACCGCGGATGTTGAGTCCCCGCGTCGAGTCCTGCATGCGGCTCAGGTCGTTGAGCGACATGGTCCCCGCCATGTGGATGAAAGCGATCTTCTGCGGTTCGGCAGAAAAGATCACCATCTCGTTGGTCTGATCGCTGTCCGTCTTGGCGCAGATATAGCTCAGCTTTTCGAAGTTATTCTCTTTTTCACGCGAGACGACCGGGCAGCTCCAGCTTCCGTCTTCCAGCTTTTTCACATACGCCTCAACGTCCTCCATGCGATACATGCCCGGCTTGTCGTAGCTGTACGATCGCACCACCATCAGCTTCATCTTGCCGGTCAGGCCCGCATCCTTGCCATATTGCGGGCCTACCATCGCCATGGTGGTCGGATCGAGGTTGATCTCGGTCACCTTCGAGGCTCCCTGCGCGAACTTCTCGGTGCCGGCCAGCAGATCGTCCTTCACCTTGGCGCCGATGCTGACCTGCAGATTGAGGCCGGAGATGCCGGAGACCGAAACCATCGCCCCCGCCGAGCTGTCCTGCGCCAACAGCGCTCCACTCCCCAAAGTGATTGCCACGAGCGTCGCTGCCATTCCCATTGTCTTCTTCATCGCTATCTCCCCTCGTACTTCCTGAAATTGAACCTTTGCTTAATCCCCAAGCTGAACCCCGGACCGCTGCAACTGCGCGCGGACACTGGCCAGCGTCTCGTTCGTAATCTGCATCGCCACTTCAAACTGCTGCTGTGCGCGGGCATCCGCCGGTGTGTCACCGGAAATCTGCGCACGCGTGTCCGCCAGCGTGTTGCCGGTAATCTGCATCGCCTGCCGGAACTGTTGGCGGGCCTCAGCGACGGCCTGTTCCTGCTGCCGCCGCTCGCGCTGCTCGCGCACTCCGAATGCGCCTACCAGCAGCGCTGCAGCGATGGCTCCCCCGGCCCACAGCTGCACACGGCGCGGCATCATCAACACCTTCGCGCGCGGACGTTCCTCCGCTGCAATCTGCCGAAGCACGCGGTCCGCAAACCCTTCTGGAGCGTCGACATGCCGCATGGCCTGCCCCAGCTCTTGCTCAAATTCGCTCACTGTCTCCATCGACGGCTTCCACTGCTGCACCGGCGATTCTGCAATCCGCGCCAGCACGCGATCGGCAAAACCCTCTGGCGCATCGACCCGACGCATCGCCCGCAGCAGCTCACCCTCGAACGGGTCCTGCTCAAACTCGGCCGTATTTTCCTCAAACGGTTTCACGGACATACTCCTTCATGGTGACGGCCGCCTTGCGCCGCAGCAGCTTCAGCGCGCGCTGCAAATGACTCTTGACCGTAGCCACCGGATGCCCCAGCATCGCGGCGATCTCTTCCGGCAGCATCTCCTCCTGGTAACGCAGCACCACGGCGGTCCTCAAATTCTCGGGCAGCCCGCGCAACAGCTCATCCAGACGCGCCGTGATGGCATAGCTGACCGGCGCGGCATGGTCGCTCACCGACTGCTCCTCGCTCCACTCCTCGGCGCCCGACTCCGGCCGGACGGAGCGGCGGCGCAACGCATCGGTCGCCCGATGCACCGCAACCCGGCGCAGCCAGTAGCGGATATGGTCCTCGCTGGCGAGCTTTTCGCTGTTCCGGTGCAGCGAGAGAAAAACATCCTGCGCGACCTCCTCGGCGGTGGCATAGTCCCCGGTGACGCGCAGGGCGATCGAAAACACCATCCGCTGATGGGTCTCGATGAGGCTGCGGAATTCCACGTCGGCAAATGCCATGCCTTTATGAACCAGACGCTCTCATCCTGCCTATACGGGGGTTGGAGTGCAAGAGGATGCAAAATCCGGCAATGGGTAGTTGAATTTTGCCTTGAAAGGGCCGCTTCAGCCAACGCCATAGCCGGTTCTTTGACATCGGGGCGTCAGCCCCGGAAAAGCTGCGCCAGGGCTGAAATGCCTGAGTTAGCCGCTGGGATGGGAGGAGGCTATTGCATGCAGCTCACGGCCACAGGGTTCAGGCGGGGCCATGCCGGATCGTCCGATCTGGGCTGCGCGATGCCGCGCCAGAACTTGGCCTCGAAGTTCTTGCCATAGTCCGCTTCTTCGGCGGGAGTCATTACGCCTTTATAGCCGTCGCTCAGGCATTGGCAGTAGCCTTCCGGGTCGCGTGGGGCAAACCGGGAGGTCTTCGGGTCGCGCATAAACGCGTTGCATCCATCCCCAAAGGGCCCCAGGCGCGACGCAACCGCCGGCGCGGCAGCACCGTCAACCTGCGATTCCGCGGCCGCCCCTGCAATGCTGCCGCCGGAGGCCTGAAGGGATGGCTGTCCATTCGCGCCGCGCAACAGATTTTCGCCAAGTTGGCGCGCCGCGGCACTCTCACAGCGTTCAGTTGAAAAGAACCTGATCATATCGAGCGCCGGAGCCATTACATCACCGAAACTGACAGATCCGGTCAGAACGCGGAGTGTGTCCACTCCAGTGTTCTGGCTGTATTCGTCGTACTTCGGCAGGTACCGGTAGTCGATATTGATCGCGCTCGTCGAGGCCACCCCGTTGACGGAATGAGCGATGGTCCTGTGGTCGAAATGCCCTCTCAGATAGTCGCTGCAGTTGTCCGAGTACTGCTCCACATAGCCGCTGAAGAGGATGTGGAATTGCGTGCTCCGATCCATCTCCGCACCCCTGAAGTCACCGTCGAATACCTGCTGAATGATTCCGGACCTATAGCCGCTCCAATAGGCAGCCGACTTGTGTACGAGGCCGGCGCCCGCTGTCGATGCCGATGACCCGGTCTTGCGGACAGTAGTGCTGGGAGCGGCGGCTTTCTTCGGCGTGGAGGCCGGCGTTCCCGGCTTCTTCTTTGCGGCTGCGGGCGCGGAGGTCTGGCCCTGTCCCGCGAATGCGAAT
>DATNEM010000263.1:0-8224 GCA_035552995.1 Acidobacteriaceae bacterium
AGCGATGGTCACGCCGGAAATTTCTCGCAATATCTGGCGGTGCGGCAGCACAGACCGCGGCGACGCTCAAAGGGCTCGCCCAGCCTCAAAGCAGCGCGCCTGCGCGCGCGCAAGCATCCGCCGCAGCCCCCATTCCTGCCCGCTCGCGACCTCCGGAAGTGATCAGCGGCGGCATTCAGCCGCTGATGGAGGGCCGCACGGCGCGGCCGCTGCGCTACAAGCCAGGCACAGGAGAACAGGCGGGCGAGTTCGTCATCCGCAACGGGGCCGAGTTTTTCAATCGGCCAATTTATGGACCGCCGGATACCGCGGGCTTCCGCGTGGACGCCGGCGACAAGCCGGAGTTCTCACTCTATCTGCCTGGTCACGGCGGCAACCTCAAGCTGGGCTTCATCGTCCGTGAGCAATCGAAGTGGGGCGCAGACGCGGATGACGTGACCGCACGCTATCGTCCTGGCCGCATGATCTACGAAATGCGCGATGCGCTGCTCGCGAAGGGCATGATCCGCGCGGAACTGCTGACTGCGGGCGAAGGATCCGGTGTGCTGCTCAAGGTTGAGGGCAGCGATCTGCCCGCAAATGCGCGGTTGGCGTGGGCCTTTGGCGGCGTGAGTGGCCGCAAAGGGCGGCGCGGCGGCGACATTGGCTGCGAGGTCGAGCCGGTCTCGCAGTTCTTCCAGGTGCGCGCGGAGGGGTGCAGTGGGAACACGTTCGAGACCGGAGGGGCGAATGGCCGAACGTGGGCACGCATTACCGCTCCGTCCGCAGTAATCCTTCTGACGCTGCCAGGCAGCTCAGAACCCGACGAGGAGATGACGCTTGCGGAGTTCTCTGCATGGAGCGCTCCTCCCGGCGGACCGGGACATGTGGGACCTGGGATGCATGAGCCGGAGCATCCGATCCTCAGAGGTTCGCTGCTGATCGGCCGCGAGCCCGCACTGCTGACGATCGAGCATCTGCCGGCTGCCGGCGAGCCGAAGGTCAGCGGAACCATTGCCGCATTCGCCGCACGCAGTTCGCAGGTGGAGGCGATTGCCCAATCGATCAAACTGGATACACCCGATGAGTACATCAACGCTGCTGGCCCGGCGCTGGCGATTGCCGCCGATGGTCTGTGGGACTCAGCACGGGGCTGCATCATGCATGGCGCGGTCGCGTGGCGACAGGCGTTTGCTGGATGGCGTGGGCCGTATGCGCTGGATGCGATGGGCACGCATGACCGCGCGGTTGCAAACTTTCGCCACTGGATCGCGAAGCAGAACACCTCGCCGATCACGACGGGCGATCCTGCGACCGGGCCGTGGGACCCGGATGTTCACCTCACGCGCAAAGAGAAGCTGCTGCACTCGAACGGCGACGTGGAGAACTCGCACTATGACATGAACATGGTGCTGTTCGACGCGCTGCTGCGGCACCTGATGTGGACCGGCGATCTCGACTTTGCGCGCGAGGTCTGGCCTGCGGTGGAGCGGCATCTCGCGTGGGAGCACAGGCTCTTCCGGCGCACCTACAAAAACGCGAAGGGCGAAGAGTTGCCGCTCTATGAGGCGTACGCCGCGATCTGGGCGAGCGACAACCTGCAGTACTCGGGCGGCGGCGCAGCGCATTCGTCGGCATACATGGTGTTCGCGCTGCGCAGCGCGGCGAAGCTGGCCACGCTCATCGGCAAGGATGGCGGCGCGTATGAGCTCGAAGCCGATTTGATCACACGCGGCATGAATGAACTGCTCTGGCTGCCGGAGCAGGGCGCATTCGGCGAATCGAAGGACCTGCTCGGGCCGCAGACGGTGTACTCGAACCCTGCGCTCTGGACGGTGTATCACACCATCGACAGCGAGGTGCCCACGTCGCAGCAGGCATGGCTGATGGCGGCGGAACGGCTGGCGGCTTTGAAGCATGTGCCGATTCACGGGGAAGGTGTGCCGGATGGCGGGTACATGCTTTCGTGTTCGGACTGGCTGCCGTACATGTGGTCCCTGAACCTCCTGCTGCTGGCGGAAAACATGCACTTCGCGCTGGCGCTGTGGCAGGTGGGCATGCGCGAGGAGGCTTACAGGATATTCAAAGGCGCGCTGCTGGACTCCATGTATATGGGCCTGTGCCCTGGCGATCTGCACATGACGTCGGCGCTCGATGTCCATCGTCAGGAGGCGCAGCGCGATTTCGGCGATCCGACGGGCATCACCTCGCGCGCGCTGATTGAGGGGCTGTTCGGCATTCAGCCCGATCTGCTTGCCGGCGAGATCCGAATTCGGCCCGGCTTCCCTTCCGATTGGAATCACGCTTCGCTGATGCACAAAGACTTCGATTTCGCGTGGAAGCGCGAAGGGATGCATGAGACCTGCGAGTTCACCAGCCGGCTGCCGAAGCCAGCTGCATTGGCTCTCGTCCTCCCCGCGCGCACAACCAGCGCGCCGATTGTGACCAGCAATGGGGTTCGAGTCCCGCCCTCCTTCGCCAATCTCTCTGCTACTTCGCCGATGCTGGAGCTTCGGCTCCCTGCCGCGGCCACGCACCAGATCAGGATTGACTGGCACGGGCGCGTTCCATCCACTGCACCGGCGCATCGCGTGTATCGCGTTGGCGATGCTCTGGAACTTCCAGCCGGAGTGACGCTGAAGCAAATCTCCGACCCGCAAAAGGTGCTGGCCGATGGCAGAATCGCAAAGGCAGGAGCACATACCTTGTTTGCGGCCATCTATGAAGGCGAGCGCGCCTGGTCGATGGCAATTCCGTTTACTGCAAGGCCCGCCTCACCTCAGTTCCTGCCGGTTCCGATGTTGCCAGGCGGTGCGACGACGGAGCCTGTCGATCTGAGTGCGACGCTGAACAGCAGCCTCACGCAGATCTTTACGCGCGTCTATAGCGAGCCGCGGTCGCCGTACTGCTCGCTGTCATTCCCGGACAACCTGCTGGGCGGATGGGCAAATCCGGACGGACGCGCGACGATTGACGACGCGGGGCTGCGTGCTGCGGGCGGTTTGTTGAAGACGGCCATCGGCGTCGATTTCGCTACGCCAGCGGGCGATGCGCCGAACTGCCGCTTCCTCTCCTACTGGAAGCAGGATGAGCCATCTGTGAATGTTGCGCTGCGCGGCAAGGCGCAAGGCCTGTACCTGCTGATGGCGGGAACGACGATGCCGCAGTGCAGCCGCATGAACCATGCGACGGTAACGGTGGCGTACAGGGATGGGTCTCGCGCTTCCCTGCCGCTGCGCAATCCGGAGACGTGGTGGCCGATCGAGCAGGACTATCTGCTGGACGACTACCTCTTCGTGAACGATGCGCCGCTGCCGCCGAGAGTCGATCTGCGGAGCGGGCAGACGCGCTTGCTGGAGGCGGCGACGTTCAAGGGTCGCGGGCGGAACGTTCCGGGCGGCGCGGCGACGATTCTGCATCTGCCGCTCGATCCGGCGAAAGAGCTGGCGGCGATGGAGATCAAGGTGGAGCTATACGGCGTGGTGGTCGCGCTGCTGGGCGCGACGCTGGTGCGGGGTTAAGAGGGTACCCCCCCCCGGTATACTTGGGTATCCAAGATATCCCTTCTAAAGGGGTTAGGTATCGAAGAAATTGGGGATACCTGGACGGTCCTCTCTCCCACCCGTCCGCGAAAAGCGCGTACGGATGGGGCACCCAAACTTTTGTGAAGCTTCGCAATGAAAAAGCCCGGCGAAATGCCGGGCCTTTTTCCTTCACTATTTCTATTGTAGTTGGCGGAGCAAAACTAAAATGCCACTTTTCTGAAAAAAATAACTCGCGTGGATGGAGTCGGTTGAAGCGAAAACAGGGCGAGCCGGGGCTTGACAAGGTTAAGACCCGCGGATGAAGCCGCGCTTTATGCTGCTTTCGCCTACCGCGGGCTGAAGCCCGCTGCTACTCCAGTCCCAGGGGCTAAAGCCCCTTTTCTATTTTGCGTCCGGTAATGCCCGGACTGAAGTCCGGGCCTATCTCACAGGCAAACGCACTTCAACAAACGAACCGCTTCAGTTGTAGGCAACGGCAACCCACCCTTTCACGATAAAGCCGCGAAAGGATGGGCCACCCGAAATATGATCGATCGTGTGGCTTAGCCGGCGACGGCGGCGGCGCCTGCCATGGTGGCGCGGTGATCGCTGGCGACGGGGCGGGCCGGTTCGAGGACTTCGCGGACCTGCGAGAGGCCCCAGTCGAGGTCGGCCTTGTCGATGACCAGAGGCGGGGCGAGGCGGATGACGTTGGCGTGGGTTTCCTTGCAGAGCAGGCCGCGGCGCATGAGCTCTTCGCAGTAGGGCCGCGCGGGGCGGTCGAGCTCAATGCCGATGAAGAGGCCCTTGCCGCGAATCTCCTTGATGTGCGGGCTGCGGATGCGCTTGATGAAGTCCATCGCGTAGGCGCCGAGTTCCGCGGAGCGCTCGGAGAGCTTCTCGTCGATGATGACGCGCAGCGCGGCGCGCGCTACGGCGCAGGCGAGCGGGTTGCCGCCGAAGGTGGAACCGTGGTCGCCGGGATGGATAAGGCCGAGGACCTCGCGCGAGCTGAGCACAGAGGAGACGGGATAGAACCCGCCGGCGAGCGCCTTGCCGACGATGAGCACGTCCGGCGTGATGCCCTCATGCATGTAGGCGAAGAGCTTGCCGGTGCGGCCAAGGCCGGACTGGATCTCGTCGAGCATGAGCAGAACGTTGTTCTCTTTGCAGGTGGCGGCGACTTCGCGCAGGTAGCCGTCGGGCGGGACGAAGATGCCGGCCTCGCCCTGGATGGGCTCGACGAGGAAGGCGCAGGTCTTCGGCGTGATGGCGCGGCGCAGCGCGTCGGCGTCACCGAAGGGGATGATCTTGAAGCCCGTGGGGAACGGCCCGAAACCCTTGCGGTACTGCTCTTCGGTGGAGAAGCCGACGATGGTGATGGTGCGGCCGTGGAAGTTGTTGGTGACGACGATGATCTCGGCTTCGCCTTCGGGGATGCCTTTGGCTTCATAACCCCACTTGCGGGCGAGCTTGATCGCTGACTCGACGGCTTCGGTGCCGGAGTTCATCATCAGGGCCATCTCAAAGCCGGTGATCTCGTGGAGATCGCGGAAGAGGAGCGGCAGCTGGTCGTTGCGGAAGGCGCGCGAGGTGAGCGTGACGCGGCCGGCCTGAGCGTGAAGCGCCTCCAGAATTTTCGGGTGGCAGTGGCCCTGATTGACGGCCGAGTAGGCGGCGAGGAAGTCGAGATAGCGGCGGCCGTTGACGTCGGTGATCCACGCGCCCTGGGCGCGCTCGACGACGATGTCGAGGGGATGGTAATTGTGGGCGCCGTAGCGGTCTTCGAGGGAGATCAGTTCTTCGGGAAGCATAGGGACCTGTACCTTCGCGGGTACCCATCCCGCAGGCGGCCGGATTCGGTCGCCCGCTCGTGGCTATCCCACTACAACTATGGTACTAGGCTGCATATTCATACAGGACGGAAGTGTATCTATATGCAGGAGATGGCGATTCCAGAGGCATCGTCGCGGCGGTATTTACCGAGGTTGCGCGCCAGAGGGGACATGCTCTTCGAGGTAGCGGGCGAGCAGGTTATAGAGATGGACCGTGGTGCCGGGCCCCTCTCGGATAGCGTGGGTGCGGTTGGGGTAGTCCATGAAATCAAAGGGCTTATTGAGGGCGACGAGGCGGTTAAGCAGAAGCTCGGTCCCCTTGTAGTGGACATTGTCATCGCCGGAGCCGTGGACGATAAGCAGATGGCCCTGAAGCCCCTGGGCGAAGTTGATCGGCGAGCCGTCGTGGTAGCCCTGGGCGTTGTCCCTGGGCAGGCCCATGTAGCGCTCCTGATAGATGCTGTCGTAGTAGCGCTGGTCGGCGACGGGGGCGACCGCCATGCCCGCGGCAAAGACTGCGGGCGAGCGAAACATCAGGTTGAGGGTGTTCGAGCCGCCGCCGCTCCAGCCCCAGATGGCGAGTCGTGTGGGGTCGACATAGGGCCGCTCCTTCGCCAATTCCTGAATCGCCTCGGTCTGCTGCTGGGACGAGAGCACACCGACGTCGCCATAGACGACCTTGCGCCAGGCTCGGCCTTTGGGAGCCGGAGTTCCCTGATTGTCGAAGCTGACGACGATATATCCATCCTGCGCGAGGGCGCGATGAAAGAACATGCGAGCGCCGCCCCATGAATTGGTGACTGTGGCATTGGCGGGTTCGCCGTAGACGTAGACGAGGACGGGATATTTTTTCGTTGGATCGAAGTTGGGCGGCTTGATCATCCAGCCATCGAGCTTGACGCCGGCGCTGATGGCGACCTGGAAGAACTCTGTCGGCGAAGTCACGAGCGTGCGGGCCTTCTGCGCCAGCGCGGCATTGTCTTCGAGCACGCGGACGGCTTTGTGATCGGGCAGGCGAATCAGATCGGTAATGGGAGGACGGTCGGCTGTGGACCAAGTGTGAAAGGCCCATCGTCCGTCTGGCGAGATGTCATAGGAGTGGGTCCCGGGCTCGCCAGTGGGTGTAACGCGGACGGTAGATCCGGAGCCGTCGCTTCTGGATCTGTATAGATATTTTTCGGTCGCGTTGTCGGGCGAGGCGAGGTAATACAACCATCCGCCCTTATCGTCTGCGAACACCTCTTTGATGACGTCGGCCTTCTCCCGCGTAAGAAGTTGCGGAGAGCTGCCGTCGCGTGAGGCGCTATAGATGTGGCGCCAGCCGTCGCGTTCGCTCAACCAGAGCAGGCTTTTGCCATGATCTGTCCACTCAAAGGAATCGACGATATCCACCCATGCGGGGTCAGTGTCTTCGAGAATCTTGCGAACAGCACCGGTTTTGCTGTCCGCGAGAAGCACCTGATTGTCGTTCTGGAGGCGGTTCAGGTATTCGAGAATCACCTCATCGGAGTTCCCTGCCCAGTCCATGCGCGCGATGTAGTGTTCGCGCGTATCGCCGGGCGGATTCATCCAGACTGTCGCGCCAGTCGCGATGTTCACGACTCCCACGCGGACCGCGGAGTTGGTGGTGCCCGGTTGCGGATATGCGTATCGCTTGACGGTGGGATAGTCCGCTGAAGTGTCGTCGATGAGCGTGTAGATACCGACGCCGGAGGTATTGAACTGCCAGTAGGCGATCGACTGGCAGTCGGGACTCCAGCGAAATCCATTGCGGATGTCGAATTCTTCTTCGCTGATCCAGTCGGAGGTCCCGTTGATGATTGTGTCGGAGCCGTCTGAAGTGAGCTTGCGGATGTTTCCGGACTGCAGGTCTTCGGCGTAGATGTTGTTGGCGCGGACGTAAGCAGCCATGCGGCCGTCGGGCGAGAACTGCGCAAACATCAGCGAGGATTCAGGCGCATCGCCGCCAAGCTTCTTGAGACCACCTTTGGCGAGGTCCACCACCCAGTAATCGCCGCGGGTGTTCTGCCGCCAGACACGGCGGGAGTTTGTGTAGATCAAAAGAAACTTCGCATCCTGAGACCACACGTAGTCGTCGATGACAAGCGGCCTGGCTCCAGGCGATGGGGCCAGTTGTGATGCGGACACGAGAATGGCGCGCTTCCCTGACTCTGTGTCGTAACGAACGATATCTTCGATGGCTGAATTGGGATAGGCGGGAGAAGGCTCGACGGTGGTGTATGCGGCTCCGCCGTCAATCCAGCGCGCGGGACCAAAACTCTTCTGCTCGTATTCATGCCGGGTGAAGATCGCGTCGAGCGTTTGTTGCAACTGCTGGGAGGCATGCGACGGAGGCGCGGCGCCGAACAAAACGGCAATGCCTACAAGGGTAAGAACGAATGTCCTCTTGTTCATTTTCCTCTAAAGGTCCAACTGGCCGCATACTAGGCCGCAGATGCGGAACGGTCAACCGACGCTCAAGAAGCTGCGGTTGGCGAGTCGGTTCGGACGATCTCCAACTGATCGCCGATCTGCGTGTCGCTGCGCTTGATGGTGCCGCAGGGCAGCTCGACGACGCTCTGCATCTTCATGCTGACGGAGGTGACGCGAAAGGGCGCCAAGCAGCGCCACAGCTTGATGACCTTGAGGTCGCGATCGAGGCCGATGACATCGATGCGGAACATCATGAAAAAAGTATGGACGCCGGAGGAGGGCTTGATCCATAGCCCGCCTCCGGCGTCCAACCCACGTCTTCCGAGAAGGCCGAACATCCTGGTCAGGGATGTGTCAGCCAGCTCGACACTTTGTCCCACGTCACTTGCACGGGTTAGGTTCTTGACTCTGTACATTGGGAATCGTTCGGCCGCCATGCGGCTTCCAAATTAG
>DATNEM010000264.1:0-15478 GCA_035552995.1 Acidobacteriaceae bacterium
ACTGAGGTGCATCAGCTTTGCCTGACAGGCGTCAGTTCGCGGTCATCGAAAGCCGGCAGATGGATCATCTGCGCGTCTTCCATGAAGTCGCGCGCGCCCTCACGCAAACGCTCGAGCTCGAAGAAATTCTCCTCGCCATCATGGAAAAAATGGCCCAGTTCTTCGGGCCGGAGCGCTGGTCCATGCTGATGGTCGATGAGAAGGCGCAGCAGCTCTACTATGCCATCGCCGTCGGCGAAGATGCCGAAACGCTCAAGGGGCTGCGCATTCCGCTCGGCGAAGGTGTCGCGGGATGGGTCGCGTCGACCGGCAATCCTCTGGTCGTCCCTGACGTCTCGCTCGACGAACAGTGGAGCGCTTTCTCCAAGGCGCATCCAGAGCTCAACATCCAGTCGATTGCCTGCGTGCCTGTGCGCTCCGGCGACAAGACCCTCGGCGTCATTCAACTGCTCAACAGCAAGCTTGATCTGCTGAGCGAGTACTCCATCAGCTTCCTGCGCCTGCTCTGCGACTATGCCGCGATCGCCATCCAGAACGCGCGCTCCGTCGAGCGCATCCACGAACTCACCATTACGGACGACTGCACAGGCCTCTTCAACGCGCGGCATCTCTACACGCTGCTCGACGAGCAGCTTGCCGAGCACAACCAGCGCCCCGCGCATCAGTTCAGCCTGCTGTTCATGGACCTTGACCGCTTCAAGCAGGTGAACGACACGCACGGCCACCTCATCGGCAGCCGCCTGCTGTCGGAGGTTGGCGGCGTGATGAAGCGCTCGCTCGGTCCGGCCAACTTCTGCGTGCGCTACGGCGGCGACGAATTCGTCGCGCTGCTGCCGGGCATGGACAAGAAGACCGCCATCGAAGCCACCACGCACCTGTGGGAGCAACTCCGCCAGGAGAAGTTTCTCTCCGGCGCCGGCCTCAATCTCTCGCTCGCCGGCAGCTTCGGCCTCGCCACCTTTCCCGAAGACGGCGACACCGTTCAGACCATCATCCGCGCCGCCGACACCGAGATGTACCGTGCCAAGACCACGCGCGACAACATCTCCGTCTCCGGTCTGGGCCTCATTGGCGGCGAGCACGCCGGCCTCGACATGCCATTGCACAAGCCCACCACCATGCTCGGCGCCGATCTCGCCGCACACCCAAGGCCGGTTTAGTAAAACTTTTTCCCCACCCACAATCTTTCATCCTGCGCGGAGGCAGGGACGACGGGAGAAGAGATACGGCTACTGCACGGTAACGCTAAGACTGTTGGAAGCTGTGGCGCCAGGATTCGTCGCGACCAGGGAACCGGTCCCGGCACTCGTCAGATCGCTAGCCGGTATCGCAACGGTTACATGCGTTGCATCGACGATGGTTGTCGTTCGATACGATCCATTCCACGTAACTGCTACGCCCGGTGCAAAGCCCGACCCCGTCACCGTTAGCAACACATTGCCGGAGCCCTTGGTCAGAGTCGTGCTCGAAACTGAACTCAGCGATGCGGCTGGCGCGCCGGAGGTCATCAGACCAGGAACCACCACTGCGCCGCGCAACAGGTAGATGTGGCCGGTGGAGGTCAGGATGGCAAGACCGTCCTGGCCCCAGCGAACGATGTCTACTTCGGAGTAGCCGGAAGAACTGCCCTCGATGGTCGCCATGTTCAGGGGCAGGGTGGTCACAGGCTCATAGTGGTTCAGGTCAAAGACGGTAATGCCGTCGCCCTGATACGGGTAGTTGACGCTGGTCGCTGGGTAGAACGCCCGCTGCAGAGAAGCGTCAGGCGCGAGTGCCTGTGAAGTGGAGAAACCGCCACCACTCACGCCCGCCAGCGTGGCCACCTGGGTGGCGGGTTGTGTGGACGGATTGGCGATGCCTCCTCCATTGGCAAACGCAAGGCCACCGCTCAGTTTGAAGCACCCAAAATGGTTCAGCGTGGACTCGCCAATCTGAGAGTAGTTGTAGTACGTGAATCCGCTGGAGGTGACAACGTAGTGGTCCAGCGAAGCTCCGCTTGTATCCGTATCGAACGCCAGCAGGTCCGCGGCATCCAGGAAGGAGATGCAGGAACCGCTATAAGGACCGCTGGCCTGTCCACGAATCGCCGCCGTTTTAGTCGTCGGGTTGAAGTCGTAAATCGCATTTCCTGTGAACGATGCGATATCGAGCGCAATGGTGTCTTCGGTCCCAGGTTGTACAGCGATGCCGCGCAGTGCGATCCCGCCGACGAAACTCGAATTGGTTGGGACCGCATACGTAAAGTCCGGCTGCCCGGTCAACATGTTGTACCGCGCCACGCTTTGGCTGCCCGTCAGGATCGTGTAGAGAATCTGTCCGTCGGAACTGAGCGCAAGGTTCGTAGGCTGGCTTCCAATGGATACGGGCGTGCCAACCGCAGCCGTGGTGGGATCAATCGCGGCAATCGAGTTCCCTGTGACACTGCTGGCACCGGATCCGACGCTCGCCATGATGTTGCGCGAGTAAGGATCATAGAGGATATGGTTTACGCCAATTGTGATCACGCTATAAAACGTCAGCGGGAGCGGGGCCGATGTTCCACCCCCGGGCGTCGCCGTCGATACCGTCACGGGCGCCCACCCCATATTGGCGACCGAAGCCGCTGGCACCAGCGCCATCAGCTGCGTTGAGCTGACCAGCGACGTTGACAGCGACGTTGACCCAAGCATCACAGTGGAGCCCGTTGTAAATCCACTGCCGTTGACGGTGAGCGTCGTGTCCGCCGCGCCGGTTTCAATCGCCGCCGGGACGATGGAGGTCAATACCGGGACTGGATTGTAGGCGTTCCCGGTTACCGTAACCGATCCAGTCGCGGAATTGTTCGTCGCGCTCGAATCGGCCGTAGACCCCGTCACCTGCGCAGCTAATGTCGATGTTCCGGAGTTGGTCTGGAAAACCGTGAAAGTCACGGTATCGCTCGCACCGCTCGCCAGATTGCCCAGCGAGCACGCAATTCCAGTTGCAGTGCTGCAGGAGCCCGCAGCCGGCGTGGCCGACAGCAGCGTACCCGTCAGAGGAGCCTGCGCGGTCAGCACAATGTCTGTCGCCGTCGCGGGTCCATTGTTGGTCACCTTCGCAACGAAAGTCGTGTTCCCACCGGTGGTCGTGGAGCCGCCTGTGGTTATCGTCACACTCAGGTCGGCAGTTGTAGAGCTGAGGTCAGCCACCGAATTCGATTGAATGCTGAAGATCCCGGTTCCGGTATGCAAAACCAGCCCGTTTGCCCCCCAGCGCGTCAGCCGGGTCGGATAGTTCGCCGGATAGCCCGATGTGGAGGATACATTGATCGGTATTGTGACGCCGGTGGACGTGTAATTGCTCAGATTGAAGATTTGGATCTGCGTCGACGACGCATAAACTCCACCGGTCGCGGGGGCCGTATCCAGCACGAAAATCTTTCCAAGGGTCGCATCCGCCAGCGTTGCGCCCTGGGCAGCCGTGGTCCCGGTCAGATAGAGCGTGCCGAGCAGTGCGCCTGCCTCAGCATCGTAAATCGGGCCGAAATCCGTGTAGATCTTGCCGCCCAGCAGTTGCATCTCATCCTCGCCAGTACTTGCGGTAGAGATGTTTGTGAGCGCATTCAATTTCACAAGTCCAGTGCTGTTGTAGTTGAACGTGTCGTAGGTTCCGCTGCCGCCGGCATAAATCTCCTGGCGGGTCGCATCGGTCCGGATGGCCAGCACTTCATTGTTGTAGATGGTCGTTGTATTGGAGGAATTGGGCCGCGCTACTCCAGAATCGAAGATCGCCAGGCCTACATTGTTCGACAGACTCCCATTGCTGAGCGCAACGATCACAGAATCCGTTGCGCCAGGCAACGCAGCAAGTGCCTGCGGTCCTGCGGGCGGTGCATAAATCCCTTTGTTGGTCAGCGGGAGTGAGAACTGCAAGCCGGCGGTTTTGGCGACGAGGTCAACCTTGCGCACGGAGGACGCGCCATCCAGCCCCACCCACAGATAGCGGCCGTCCGCCGTAAGTGCCAGCTTGTCCGGCTCACTGCCAACAAAGATCGGCGTCCCGATCGCGCCGGTCGCCGGGTCTACAGAAACTATGGAATTGCCCATCGGAGGCCCCACCGATCCCGGGATCGAAGCGTAGAGCAGGCCATCCACCGGGTTGTACACCATACTGTTGCTCACCAGCGGAATATAAGCGGTATAAACCTGCGTCCCGCTGGTGCCTCCGCCCGGCGATGGTGTGCTGACCGTGAACGCGTAATTCCCCGGCTGCGCGACCGACGAGGCAGGCAGCAAGACCGTAAGGGAAGATGAACTGACGAACGTACTGGTCACCTGTGACCCGTTCAGCTTTACCGTCGTGTTCGTGGTGAAGTTGGCCCCGGTTAGGGTCACCTTTACTCCGGTATTGATAGGACCATAGCCCGGAGACACTGTAGCGAGGGTAGGCGCGGGTGGATTGTTGATGGAAACGCTCACCGGGTTGGAAACAGGATTGAGCGCCGTGGGACTGGTGACGGTAATGGTGGCCGTACCCACCGAGGAGAGAAGGCTGGAAGGAACCGCAGCGCTCAAAGTCGTACTGTTACCGGACGTAGTCAGTGGGGTTCCGTTCCAGAGCACTTGAGAGCCGGCGCCGAAGTTGGTTCCAACCGCAAGAATTGCGGCATTTGCTCCGCCCACGATAAAGGCAGTCGGGTTTGCCGACGTGAGTGTCGGCGTTGACGTTGGAGTATTGACCGAGAGGTTCGCCGTCGCGTTGCCTCCTCCCGGCGAAGGATTGGCTACCGTGACCGCCAGCTTCCCCGCTGTGGCCTCCTCGGCAACCGAAAGGCTGAACGTCAACTGCGTAGGGCTCACCAGCGTCGGCGTGTGGGCAGCCGTTCCCACCTGGACGGTCGACGCTCCAATGAAGTTCGCTCCATTAATCGTGATGGTGGTGGGCGTGGATGTTCCCGCCAGCACTGTAGCCGGAGACAGTCCCACGATGCTCGGCGCAGGGCTGTTCACCGCCATCGCGGACGCAGAAGACGTACCGCCTCCCGGGGCGGCATTCACTACAGCGAGCGACACACTGCCGGCAGTTGCCAGATCAGCAGCCGACAGAACTACGTTTACCTGGGTGCCGCTCACATAAATCGTGGTGCGAGATGCCCCGTTCACCTGCACGGTGGAGGTTGGAACAAAGCCGCTACCCGTCACCGAGACCGTTGTGGACGCTGATCCCACCGCGATGGATGCAGGCGTCAGGCTCGCGATCACCGGAGACGGATTGTCAACCTCCAAGTTCACCGGCGCCCCTGAAGCGCTCGTCGCGTTTCCGTTCAGCACAATGACCGGAAGACTTGCACCCGAAACCAGTTGGGCAGCCGGCACTGAGGCCGTCAACTGCGTTGCGCTTACATAAGTGGTTTGCTCGACGACAGTCCCGACCTGAACAGAGGAAGCCGAGGTGAAATTCGTCCCCGCTACCGTAACCGTCGTCGCCGCGGCGCCCGCCGACAGCTTCCCCGGCGAGATTGAACTCACGGTAGGTATGGTGACAGTGGGAGTGGTAGTTCCAGCCGTATTGCCGCTGCCGCTGGTTCCACCGGAAGCACAGGACGCGAGGCCGAGAACGAACAAAGACGCACAAGGGGCGGCGATTACTCTGCAAAAGAAGCGCTTCATGGAGCGCCCAGAATACATGCGCCCCCCTAATTCGCAAAGTTAACTTTAGTCACCGGGCGGGTTTTGCCAGACAGCGTGCGATTTGCCTGTTACTTGGCGCGAACTCCGTAGCGGTGTCCTGCTTGACACTCCAGCCCTCAGAGTGTACTTTGCATTACAAAGTAATGGTGCGAAACCGTGGAACCGCTTCACGGGGCCCTGCGTATCATTACTTTGCATTGCAAAGTCTATCCGCAACCGAGGATAACCAATGGAACTGCCCACGCCAGACCAGATCCGAACCGCCTCCCGCTCCTTCAGCTTCAAGCTGTCCATGGGCCTCAAGCTCATCATCGTCTGCTTTCTGGCGCTGATCATGTGCATTCCATCGTTCTTCGTCTCCAGCCTGGTCGACGACCGCACCACAAGCCAGAACTCAGCCGTCAACGACATCAGCTCGCACGTGGGCGGCGCGCAGACCTTCCTCGGACCCACACTTGCCATCCCTTACACCACGCCTCCGCCAGACCCGAAAGAAGCTCCTAGCCACGGCATCTACATTGTCTTTCCCGCGCAGGCCTCTGCCGCGGTAAAGACCAGCACCGAGGAGCGGCACCGCTCTCTCTTCAAAGTCCCCGTCTTCCAGGCCGATCTCAAGCTTGACGCCGCCTTTGATCTCCGCGGCGTTCCGGCAGATCTTCCCAGCGGCGCGACCCTTGACTGGTCCAGGGCCGAGATCATCGTAGGCGTCAGCGACGCACGCGGCGCGCTTGCCGATGCGACACTCACCACACCAACCTCCACCGCCGCTCTCGCTCCCGCGGCCGTCGCGCAGAGCTGGCAGCTCTCCATCGGCGATAACGACAACGCACACCACCTCCTCACGCTCTTCGGCGCCAACCAGGCGGCCCTCGCCAAACCGGACGCGCAATTCAACGTCACCGCCAACCTCAGGTTCTCCGGCGCGCAGCGCATCGCGGTGCTCGCCTACGGCAAAACCACGCACGTCACCGCGCAGGGCGACTGGGCCAATCCCAGCTTCGATGGCGGTTTCCTGCCCACAGGGCACGACATCTCCAATTCGGGGTTCTCCGCCAACTGGTCGGTGCCATTTATCGCACGCGGTGTTCGCGCCGAAGGCCCGGTCGACACCATGGGCACGCTTGATGCCACCGCGCTCGGCACGTCCTTCGTTGAGCTCGCCGATCCCTACCAGTCCGTCAACCGCTCGCTCAAGTACGTCCTGCTCTTCCTCGGCTTCGTCTTCCTCGCATACTTCGTCTTTGAGGTCTCCACCCGCAAACGGGTGCACCCGGCGCAGTACATCCTCGTCGGTATCGCGCAGATCATCTTCTACTTGCTGCTGCTCTCGCTCGCCGAACGCATCGGCTTCGACTGGAGCTTCCTCATCGCCGGCGCCGCTACCGTCATCCTTTTCTCGCTCAACGCTGCGTGGATCTTTGCCAGCCGCACGCAGGGCATCCAGGCGTTAGCCGTCTTCAGCGTGCTCTACAGCCTCATTTACGTGCTGCTGCGCCTTCAGGACGACGCGCTGCTCGTTGGCGCCGTCGCCAGCTTCGTCGCGATCGCCATCGCCATGTACCTCACCCGCCGCATCGACTGGTACAGCTCGCTGCCTCCGGCACATTCCCCCGACCCGCCGCCCAACGTCGTCCCACAGGGATAACTCACTATCACTTCATCAAAGCGAAGGTCCCGCCATTCACTATGAGTTCATCAAACCAAAGGCGCCGTCATCCCGGGCGCAGCGAAGGATGCCTGTAGTTGCTTTCATTCCACAGCGTACTTACCCGCGCGGCCTGTGGATCTGCTTGCGCTTTCAACTGACAACTGAGAACTAACAACTGACAACTGTTCTTACGGTCTTCTCCGCTCCAACCCCGTCGGCTTCTTCGGCTCCGGCTTAATCACGTCGCGGTTCTCCGGAGCCACCGGGTGCACGCCGAAGTCCCATACGCCGGTGTTCACCTCGTTGTCGCTCACGATCTCCATCAGCGCGTACTCGCCGAAGTCCAGCGGCCGCACCGGCGTGATCTTCATCCAGTGGCCGCCGGGCAGCATCTCGGTTTTCGTGTCCACCACGTCCTGCTGCGGCTTGCGCGCATCGCCCACCGCGCCGATGTTGAAGCTGGCCAGCACGCGTGCATCGGTGCGGACATCCGCGCGCACCATTACGTAACCGCTGTACTCTGACCCGCCGCTCGAAGTCTGATTGGTCACCGCGCCGCCCTTCTGCGATCCGGCGCCGTGCGTATCCACCGTGAATACCTGCCCACCGCGGTGCGCGCCCGAATCGTCGCCTACGCGCAGGTAGAGCACCGGCTGCGCCACATGCATCTGCACCGCGGATTCGACACCCTTCAGCTCCACAATTGCGTGCGACGCCGCGCGTGGATTCAGCGTCAGCTTCAGAATGTTGTGGCTCGTCTCGCGGTTCAGCTCGCCGTCACTCTGCACCAGCGGCACCAGCTCCGGAGTCCCCTCGAAATAATCGAGCGCCAGCACGCTGTCCTGTTCCGGCAAATGAAGATCGGGTGCGATCTCCGGCGTCAGCGCGCGCCGGTCCGCCTCTTCCTTTAAGAGCTCCGGATCGATCGTCGGAGATGGATTTTCCTGCCCGGCGTTATCCGTATGCTGCCGCTCCCATTTCTTCGTCGCGTCCCAGTCCACCAGCTCCGCCGGGATCTGTTCCATCACCCCGCGCTCGGCGCTCATGTAGTTCACAATGCTGCCGGTGACCTTGTAGCTCATCACCACCTGATAGCTGCCGTCCTTCAGGATCAGCCGTGTCCGATGCGGCGCCCCCGTACTCGACTGCTGCCCCCCCGTCTCGCTGGCCCGCTGACTCGCCGCATCCGTCAGCGGCCTCTGCCCGCTCTGCGCATAGACCATGCACGCCGCGAAGGCAGCAACAGCAATCCCGCAGCATCCTTTGTTCAAACGGTTCATCTCAATCCCAGAGTTTAGACGTAATCAGCGTCGTACCGCATCCCTATGGCAGCCAATCTGAGAACTGAGAACTGACAACTGAGAGATCCCATCCCGCTACCATAGAAAAGAATGCCCTCCAGCTCTCGTCGCCCACAGGTCGTGCTCGCCTTCGCCTGCGTCTACCTCTGCTGGGGAGCCACCTACGCCGCCATCCGCATTGCTGGAGAGCACCTTGCGCCCCCGCTGGTCGGCGCCGCCCGCTCCATCCTCTCCGTAGCCGTCCTCGTTTGCATCTGCTTCGCCCGCGGCACCTCCCTCCGCGTTCCATCGCGCACCGCATGGCGCCTTATCCTCGTCGGCATTCTCCTCATGAGCGTCAACAACGTCCTGCTCATCTGGGGCGAAACCCTCGTGCCCTCCGGCCTCTCCTCCCTCATCATCGCCATGATTCCCATCTACGTCGCGGTGATCGAAACCATCCTGCCCTCGGGCGAGCGCCTCACCCCGCGCGGCTGGATCGGCGTCTTCGCCGGCGCTGCCGGAATGTTCGTCCTCATGTCACCCGCGCTGCGCACCATCGGCTCCGCCGCCGCGAATCGCACCGCCATCGCCGGCTATGCCATCCTCATCGTCGCCGGACTGGTCTTCGCCATCGGCTCCATCCTCTCCCGCCGCTTCCGCTTCCGCGTGGACACCTTCGTCGCCACCGCATGGCAGATCGGCGCCGCCGGCGTCGTTAACATCCTGCTCACCCTCGCATGCGGAAACCTGCGCACCGCGCACTGGACCGCCTCCGGCCTCGCCGCCATCGCCTTCCTCTCCGTCATCGGCTCCGTCGTCGGACTCTCCGCCTACACCTACCTGCTGCAGAACGTGCCCGTCACCAAGGTCGCCACCTACGCCTTCGTGAACCCGGCCATCGCCGTCATCATCGGCGCAGCACTGTTCGGTGAACGCCTCGCCCCCGCCGAGCTCGCCGGCATGGCGCTCATCCTCGTCGCTGTCGCTACTGTGATCGGCTCGCGCATGCCACTCGGTTCACCGCCCTCCGACCCGCTGCTCGAAGTTCCCATCGAGGAGTAGCGGCGAATGGTCATCCTCGCTACACATGCGCGCAAGATCTACTGCGTCGTGAGCCCAAGCAACTGAAACTCGCCATCGTATTCGGCCAGGTCCTCCGCTTCGCTGCTCATCCCGCGCAGAACCGCTGCTGCGATATGCAGCGCTGCTGCCACGAAGCAGACCGTTGCGAGATGCAATGCGTGCCTCTCCAGCCGTGTCTCCAACCAACTCATCCCCATCACGAACTGCGGATACACGCCGACATACAACGTCAGCATCAGCGGAAAGCTCACCTTCCCCGGCATCCTCGGCTGGTTGAACGGCACGCTGCGCTGTGCGAAGAAGAATCCATCGCTCAGCAGCATGCAGAGGCAGAATCCGCATACCGCCTGCACCATCAGCTTCTTCGCATCCCACCCCGCAATCGCCAGCGCAATCAGAATCGCCGCCAGCACGCATCCCGCGCACGCCGTCACCCATCTGCGCGCTGCCGCCGCGCACTCGCGCAGGTCCACACCCGTCACGCGAAAGATCCATCCGGCCTGCAGACTTATGGGAAACGCGAACGCCACGCGCAACCCGGCAATCGTCCAGAACACCAGCATCGGCATCGCCGCATGCAGCCCATCGACGGAGAGCCCCATTCGTACCGCGCCACCCACAACCCGCACAGACACCGCGCAGCTCAGCGCCACCGCCAGACCCACTCCGCCATACATCGCCAGATACACCTGATAGCGGTTGTTGCGCGCCATCGTCTGCCCGATGAAGTGAAAGACCGCGCGCTCACCCGGCCTGCGCACTACTTCCGTCGCGATCCATTCCGAGATGCGCGACCTCTTGCCCCGTCCGCGCGTCACTCCCTCAATGGTCATCCGCCGCACCCGCGCCCACGCCAGCGGATACGTCACGACTACCACCGCCGATGCAATCGCCCGCGCGCGCACCGCGTACCGCGCCATCACTGGTGCAAATCCCGGAGCACTGCTGCCGTGCAGCATCTGCTCATACAATCCAAGAAACCAAACGGGCGGCAACCATCGCACCATACCCAGCGGTTGCTGCTGCAGCAGCACAGGCAGTGCTCCCGCAAATCGCACATACGCGCACAACAGCAGCGTCAGCGCCATCACGCTTGCCATCTGCAGCACGGGCAATGCCGCGCGAAACATCCGCGCGCTCAACAAGCACAGCATCACGCCGCCCACCGCGAGAAAGAGCAGAGACGCAAATGCCCCGGCGCACATCGTCGCGACAAAGTGGGCCTTCGCCTGCGGCCACACCGGTCCCAGCCGCAGGCTTGGCAGCACCTCTGTCGCGCACATGTTGGTCGCGAACAGGAACATCCCCAGAAATCCCAGCAGCGCCGTCGCCTTTGCCGCAAACATTTGCAGCGGCCGGATCGGCAGCGGCGTCAACACCAGAAAGTCCAGCTTGTCCGGGAACAGCATCTCCCACTCGAATACTGCGATCGCGCCCATCGCGACAAAAGAGAGCACCACGAAGAAGCACCGTACATCGATCGCATCCCACGCCGGCAGCCACGCGTATTTGTTGATCACCCAGAATGCGACGATCAGCCCTGGCGCCGCGGCGGCCGCCAGCGCGCGCACTACCGTCGTCCGCGTGTCGCCCTCCGGCTGCACTGTGTCGTTGTCGAAGAATCGCCGGAAGAAATGCGCGATCAGAATGCGCTGTGTGTTTGTTTTTGGCTCATGCATTGCGCACCTGCATCACGCTGACAATCTCCTCGGCCACTCGCTCCGTGTTCGTCTGCTCCACCAGTTCGGCGAATGCGCTCTCCAGCGTCGGCAGGTTCATTACGCTGGTCAGGTCACGCGGTGAGCCATCCGCCACCACCTGTCCCTTGTCCAGCACGATCACGCGCTCGCACACACGCTCCACCACCTCCAGCACATGCGAGATGTACAGGATGGCCTTGCCCTCGCGCGCCAGCAGCAGCAGCAGGTCCTTCATCATTCGCGCCGTCACCGCGTCCAGCCCGGACAGCGGCTCATCCAGAACAATCAGCTTCGGGTCGTGCAGCAGCGCTGCGGCAATCAACACGCGCTGCTTCATCCCTTTCGAATAGTCCGTCAGCGGCGCGTGCTGTGCGCCTTCCAGCGACAGCAACCGCAGCAGCTCGCGCGCCTTGCGCTCAATCACCGCCTCCTGCATCCCGCGCAGCCGCCCCGCCAGTTGCAGATACTCAAATCCCGACAGATGCGTGTACACCTGCGCCTCCTCCGGCACATAGCCCAGTTGCGCGCGATAGCCCGCCAGGTCCTCGTGTATCTCGCGCCCCGCGAAGAACACCTTCCCGTGCGTCGGCTTCATCAACCCGATGATCATCTTCACCGTCGTCGACTTGCCCGAACCGTTCGGCCCCAGATACCCCAATACCTCGCCTTCCTTCACCGCGAAGCTCACATCCCACACCGCCGGAATCCCGCGAAAGCGTTTGGTCACATTTCTGAGCTCAAGCATCTCGTCTCCCTGGTACGTCGCATACTACATAGCAATAACAATTCTGCCTTGGAAATCTCTCTCTCTCTCTCGGGCTCCCCTCATACCGCGAATAGAAGCCATCCATTTACCTTCTTGTCATTCTGAGCCGTAGGCGAAGAATCCCCGCATTGTTGCCTTTGCCGTTGTCTCTGCCCTTCTGCATCTGCTCTTTGCTGTTGCACTTGCTGTTTGCCTTTGCCTCTGCTGCTTCTGAGATAGGCCCGGACTTTAGTCCGGGCATCTCCGCACCTGCCGTCCCTGGGACTTCAGCCCCCGGGACTCCTCAATTCTCTGAAGGCCTCTCGATGTGATCGATCACCAGCGTCTCCACCGAACTCTTCCCCGGCTCCAGCTTCAGCCCGAAGCTTTCGGCAACATCGAATATCGTCGGCGGCGAATCAGCGCCCGAATCAACCTCCGTCGCAGGCCCGCCGGCGCGCGGCCTGCGAAAGCTCATGTCGTACAGACCGCTCAGGCCGGTCCTATCCTCCACCGGACGCTCCGCCAGATTCGACAACACCACTGCCAGCGCGCGCACCGGCGCATCGTAGAACGCCGCCTTCCCCGTTCCATCGTTGCTTAAAAACTCGCCGCCGCCCGGAATCGGTGTCGCGCCCGGATGCGGATCACCCGGCACAGCCGCCTTCAACTTCGGCCCTCCCTTGCCGATCACCAGCGAGTACACCGCCACATCCTTCGTCCCGCGATGCACAACCAACTTGCAACGATCCGCGAGCAGCGCCTGCATCATGCTGCGCAGCATCGCCCGTTGCCTCGCCAGGTCCTGCCAGGCTTGCAAATCCGCCGGTGCCACCTTGGCATCAATGTCGTAAAGCTCGGTCCGCATCCAGTCGGGAATTCCGGCCAGCGTAGCAGTCGTGTACATCATCGCGTCCGGAGTCGTCGGCACATACGCTGTCAGCAGTGCCGCAAACAGCGATTCATGCGCAGCGTGCCACCCATCCGCCGTCACCTTAATGTCATCGCCATGCGCAGGCGATGAGTCTCGTCGAATGGAAACCACCTCGAACGCCGGCTGCCTGTCATCCACAGCAGGTGCCTGGGCCAATCCGCACACAGCAGTGCTCGCCGTCGCCACTGCTAAAAGCAGCAATACTTCAGCTCTTAACATTGGCTTGTTTTTCTTCATCGCTAATTCTCCGTAGGTTTCTCCACATGGTCGATGACCAGCGTCTCCACTTGTGCTTTCTCAGGCTGTAGCCTCAGGCCGAGTTGTTCGGCAATCGAGCCTGCATCCGGCCCAGGATCGGTCGCCCCGGTGCCCGACGATCCATCCGGTTGCGTGGCCGGCGGAAGCGGTCGATGAACCGTGACGTCATACCTCCCGGTCCAGACCGGTCCTATCTTCGATCGGCCGCTCCGAGCCAAGTATCGCGCGAGCTGTCCCATCGAGATGTCAAAGTAATGCACCATCATCTGGCCGCCCTCTTCTTCCCGAGACAAATAGCCGCCACCCGGCATCGTGCGCGCGTCCGAATGCAGTGCGTCGGGGTTAGTCCGCTTGAATTTAAGGCCATTCTTGCCGATCGCCAGGAGATACACGGGCGCTTCCTTGGTGCTCCGGTGCACCACCAGCTTCAGCCTCTCGGCCAGCATCGCTTGCAACATGGGCTGCAGCATCGCGGGCTGTTTTACGGGGTTCTGCCAATCGGCCATGTCTTCAGGGCTTATCTTCGCGTCCACGTCATAATGATCGTCATCGCCCGTCAGCCACGCAGGCATTCCTACGATCTGGTCAGTGCCGTAGACCGCTGCAGCGCCGGTATGTGGCGCGTATGCCATGAAGATCAAGTACCCAAGAAACAGGTTCTTCATCTGGTATCCGTCAGCCGTCGGTCTTCCGATGTATTGGGGCCCTCCTGCCGTGTCTCTTCGTATCGAAACCACCTCAAACTTCCACGCCTTCTCCGGTGCGGGCGTAGCTGCTTCTGCGGGAGCCGTCGTCTGTGCCAGTGCAGCAGACCACCATGTGAGCAACGGAACCATCAGCACCACGCAGCAACCGGCGCTCATTGCCTTCAGCATCCGCATAACCCCTCCCGTGCGGCCCTTGAACCCTGACTCTCGAACCCTGAATCTATGTAGCAAACTACTTGTGATAGTATGCTACATAGCCGAGAGAAAGTCCACAGTCAATATGCCCCCCACACTTCGCCTCTCCCACTCCGCCGCGCTCATCCTTAAGGCCATCAGCCTCGACTACTGCTTTGGCCTCGACGTCATGGAGGTCACTGGCCTGCCCAGCGGCACCGTCTATCCCGCGCTCCGCCGCCTCGAACGTGATGGCCTCGTCGAATCGCAGTGGGAACCCGACGCGGAAGCCGCCGCCAGCCAGCGTCCCGCGCGCCGCTATTACGAGATCACGAAGCCCGGCAAGGCCGCCGCGCTCGCCGCCACGCAACGATATCCTCTCCTTGCTCGTCTTGTACCTAGTCGTGTGATTCAGGAGAAGCGCTCATGAGCCCTGCACTCCAGCACGCTCTCTCGAAGCCTCTCTCAAAATCCGATGGCTTCCTGCTCCGCGCGGGCGCCGCGCTAGTCCCCGCCGCCGACCGCGACGACTGGCGCCGCAACTGGCACGCTGAGCTCTGGCACATGCATGACCGCCGCACCCGAGCCAGAGCCATCCCCAGCCTTTCCGCCGGCCTCCTGCGCGATGCCCTCTGGCTCCGCGCCGAAAGCTGGCGCCGCGCCTACTCTGGCACCGCAGTCCTCTGCATGGTCTCGCTGGCCGGCCTCTGCGTCGTCGCCGCCCTTCTCGGCCTCGCCGCCGCCGGCCGCGACCACTTCCGCCTCGTCATCGGCTCGCGCATCCCACGCTTCCTCGTCGAATCGCTGCTCGTCGTCATCGTCTCCTTCGCGACCTCATCCAGCCGCTACGTCGATCAGCGCACCACCGGCAAGACCCTCTGCTGGATCCGCCGCCAGCTCTTCCTCGCCGCAAAATCTGTGCTGCTCCTCGTCCTCGCCTTCCTCCTCAGCGCGGACCTCTGCCTGCCGCTCTTCACGCGCATGCCCATGACTGCCGACGCGCTCCAGGTCTTCACATTTGAGTTCTGCGCCATCGCCGGCCTTATGTGGGCCTTCCGCGATCAGGACCAGCGCTGCAAGCACTGCCTCTGCGCGCTCTCCACGCCCGCGCAGGTCGGTCGCCCCTCGCACAATCTCCTCGAATGGACCGGAACCCGGCAGGCCTGCCGCTTCGGCCACGGCGTCTTCTCCACGCCCGAGATGCTCTCCACCTGGCGCCCCCACAGCCATTGGGTCGAAGACCTCGAACTCGAAGTCAGTTCCTAGTCCCCAGTCCCGAGCAACTAGTCCCTCGCCCT
>DATNEM010000265.1:0-31819 GCA_035552995.1 Acidobacteriaceae bacterium
CTCAGTTGGACGCTCGCCGGACACAAGCTCTCCAGGCCTCCCGAACTGACTCGGAACTGAGAACTAGCAACTGCAACTTTCTATGCCGTGTCGCCGGGCTTGGCGACGGGCAGGGGTTCCGGCTTGACGGGATATGGCGGAGCTTTGGAGAGCACCTGGTTGAGGTGCGCGTCGTAGCCGTAGATGTCCTCAAAGAAGTGGACCTGGCCGTCGTCTTCGGCCAAGGCGGTGAGATAGAAGATCACAATCGGAAGCGGCTTCTTGAGATTGACCTGATGGTTGTCCGGGCCCTTCTCCATGGTGTCGTGGACTTTCTCCGCGTCCCAGTCGCCCGGCGTATCGCTTTGCGCGAGCACCCAGACGGCGAGGTCCTCGGGCTTCTGGACACGGATGCAGCCGTGGGAGAAGTCGCGGCGCGTGCGGCTGAATAGCTCCGTCTCCGGCGTGGAGTGCAGGTAGATGTCGTACTGGTTGGGGAACATGAACTTCACCAGGCCGAGAGAATTCTTCGGGCCGGGCTTCTCGCGCACCTGGACGCCGCCGCGATCCACCTGCGCGGCGGTGACGTTCGAGACGGGATTGCCCTTGGAATCCACTACTTCGAAGTTCTTCTGCGCGAGATAGCCGATGCCTTTTGCTTTGATGTGGGGCATCAGTTCTTTTTGCACGATGTCATGCGGCACGACCCAGTACGGCCGGAAGATGAGATAGCGCATCATGTGAGCGAAGACGGGCGTGTCGTGGTCGCCGACGACTTTGCCGACGACGACGCGCATGGTGAGGTCAAGCTTGTGGTCTGGGTCGTAAGCGCGGAGGACGAATTCGGGCAGGTTTACCACGAGCGGCGCGTTGATGTACTGATCGGGCAGCCAGCGCCAGCGTTCGAGCGAGTCGTCGAGCTGCAGGACCCGCTGGGTGAGGGGAACGTTGAGGCTGGCGATGGTTTCGGGCGTGAGGCGGCCGTTGCCATCCAGCGCATGACGCGCCTGATAGTGCGCGACGGCGTCAGACAGCTCCTTCGAGTAGACCGGAGATAGATGCGGCGGATCGAACGCAGGCGGCGCAGGTGAAGGCGCAGACGCGGGGGCTGCGTTCGAATCGGGGGTCCTGGACTTGGTGCGGCGATGGATCATCTGCTGCGCCTTAGCCATGGTCTTCGAGCCGAAGTGGGGTTTGGCTGGGTTTGGCGGTGGCTGCTGAGGTTGCGGTGGCGTGCTCTGCGCCTGCTGCGGGGGGTGATAGGGATAATCGCCGGGAGCGTCGCCCTCGAGTTGCAGGCGGGCCATCAGGTCTGTGGTCGCCGCGTAGTTGCTGCCCACGCCGATGCCACTCTTCGCCACATCCGGCAGCGCCGGTGCATTGGCGGCGGCCTGGAGCTTGGCGAGATTAAGATAGTGGGCGAGCGCGGCTTCGGTGGCGCGGTACTGGTCGGAGTCCGGCTCGACCTTGCGGATCAGGCCAGGAAGATCAGTGGCGTCGACGACGTTGTCAGAGACGAACTCAGCAAGGTCGTATTTCTTGGACTTCACGTCGATGTCGAAGTTGAAGTGCGATGGGTTGACGCGACCGATGCGGAGGTCAGAGACGTAGCGCATGATGCAGATGGTCATGGCAGCATCGAACTGCGCAACGGTGTTCTGCGAGGCGTCAGAGGTGTCATGCGTCTGCTCGATGCGGGCGATCTCCTTGAGGCGCTGGGGCCAGCGGCTGGCATCGTAGTCTTCCGGGATCAAACCCTTCTGATCGGCGGTCTGGAAGGCCGCGATGAAGGCGGTGGTTTGCGGAGTGGGTTTCAGGTCACGCAGCCAGGCGAGTTCATAGTCGCGGTCGTCGTAGAAGGTCTTGACCGCCTGCTGGTAGTCGGAGTAGTTGGGCCAGCGAAGGACTGGGAGCTGGGACTTGTCCACGAGCGACTGAATGTTGTCCGCATAATCTGCCGTGTTGGGCGCGGAGGTGGACTTGCGCGGATGGCGGCAGCCCGCGATAAAAACAAAGGCAAAGAGGATGGCGAAACAGGAAGATCTGCGGAGCGAACTCGAATTCAAAGCGTGCGTCCTTCCTCGGAACAAGCGATCCAGAGCAACCAAGATCTCTTTGGGCCCTGCTTCGCGTTGGATGCGCGGCGAAGGGTTGGCAATGAGGTTCCCATTTTGCGGTCGAATGTGCAAGGGCTTGAGGGTTGCATGGCGACCGGCGGCATTTTCTCCTTCCGAGCAAAGACTATGTTTCTTGCGCTGTAAGCTCTCAGCTTTCCAGTTCAGAGCCTGGCGATGATTGGATTAGGATTGGGACATGTCGCGCACTGAATCGAAGATGGTTGAGTTGGGGACTGTCGCCCCGCCCTTTGAACTAACGGACGTTGTGACCGGCCGCGCGGTTGGCCGCGATGACGTTTTTGCCGCCGGGGACAGCCGCGGGCTGCTGGTGATGTTTATCTGCGTGCATTGCCCTTATGTGAAGCATGTGGAGCAGGAACTGGCGCGGCTTGGCGCGGACTACGAGGGGAAGATCGGGATTGCCGCGGTTTCGTCGAACGACGTTGCGAACCATCCGGAGGACTCGCCTGAGAAGATGAAGGCGCAGGCGGAGCGGCTCGGCTTCCGTTTCCCGTATTTGTATGACGAGACACAGGAGGTGGCGCGCGAGTATTCGGCCGCCTGCACGCCGGACTTCTTTCTCTTCGATCGCGAACTGAAGCTGGTCTACCGCGGGCAACTAGACTCCAGCCGCCCTCCGCGCGATGGCGGACCCAGCATTCCGGTGAACGGTGTGGATCTTCGGGCGGCTATCGATGCAGTGCTGGCCGGCAAACGCCCAGACACCAACCAACGGACGAGCATCGGCTGCAACATCAAGTGGCGTGACTAACGCTAGGTCCGCGTCGCGGTGACCTGAAGGTACTGGCCGTGGATGAGCGTGTGGCCGGACGGGTCCGGCGCGGTGTTGGCGGATGACCAAAGGCTTTCCAAGTCCGCCGCGAGCGCACGCTGCCCGGCTTCGTCCAGCTTGCTGAAGCCGATCTTGGTGGGGCCGAAGTAGGTGCGGAAGAATGTCACGCAGCCTGCAGCGTCGTATGGCATGTCGAACAGGATCGGAATGATCTCAGTGCGGATGTCCTTGAAATTGCCGCCGAGGCGCTCACGTACGGTTGCGTCGTCGCCCCAGAGGACCGGCGGCTTTACGCCGGGCGGTGGGGGGACGTGCTTGGCGCCAAGCTTGAACATTTGCCCGACAAAACCCGCAGGATCCCAGTTGGCCATGCCGAGCAGGCCGCCGGGCTTGAGCACGCGGGCGATCTCGGAAGCGACGAGTTCCGGGCGCGGGGCGAACATTGCGCCGAACATGGTGACGACGGCGTCAAAGCTGGCGTCGGCATAGGGCAGCGCCTCAGCGTCGCCTTCATCGAACTGGGCGGTCAGGCCTTCGGCGGCGGCGCGTGCGCGCGCCTGCTCCAGCAGGTTGGGGGCGATGTCCACGCCGGTGACGATGCAGCCGGATCGCGCGAGCGGAATGGCGAGGTTTCCGGTGCCGGTGGCGATGTCGAGCACGCGCTTGCCGGCGGGGATGGCGAGGCGCTGGACGAACGCTTCGGCGCCGGCGGAGATGGTTTTGGCCACGACGCCGAAGTCGCCGGCCATCCATGTGTTGCGCATGTTGGCTTTGATCTGGTCGATGGATGGTGCTGCCTGCGAAGTACTCATTACATCCTCCCAATTCACATAAAGATCGAACTTTGCTATGCCTGCTCCGCATCCTCATTGATGCAGATTCTTCCGCCACCTTTCACAGTCACATGCTGCGGGTCAGCGCGTCTGACGGAAACACGTCCGCGCTTACATTTTGGCGCGGCGGGTGGGGCGATGTATGTGATTTGCACCTGGCATGTTCTTGTGCTGCCGGATTTGTTTGCTCGCCAGGCCTTCGCGTAGTCCACGGCTGCTTGCCGGAGCATGGCGGGTCCACTTAGCGGTTGAACTGCATCCACCTCGCCTGTCGCCTTGAATGAGACAAGCAGTTCCACGTCTCCACCGACCTGCGCCGCTTTCGCGATTGGCGGATAGACAGGTTTCGCTCCGTCCTTTACTGACTTTAGCCCACTGCAGGCGTCCAGTTGCGCGTAAGCAGCTGTGGTGCTCAGGGCAAGGAAGAGCAGCGCGATCTTCATGCGGAAAGTCTACTCCGGCGGGCGGTGGCGCGGTAGGATGGGTGCGAGGAGTACCGGCCATGGCTGACCATATTCAGGTGACGCTTGATGACCCGAAGACGGTGGAATTTCTGCGCAGCAAGGTGCGGAGCGGCGAATTCGCGTCAGAAGATGATGCCGTCCGCAAGATGGTTGCGGCATGGCGCGAGGAAGATGCGGCATTTGAGAAGTGGCTGAAGGTCGAAATCCGCCGCCGCCATGATGAGGCTGTGGCGCATCCGGAGCGCCTGATGCCGATCGAAGAGGTGGAACGCAGGCTGGGGATCCGAAGGAAAAAGCGGGAGGCGCTCGCTTCTTAAATGCGAGTCAATTTTTCGCCGGCTGCTGAGGATGACCTCGCCGGGATTCAAGACTATCTCGTTGCTCGATTCTCGCAAAGAAATGCCAATCGCTTTGTTCAGCGCATTCTGCGCGAGTGCCATTCTATGGGCCTCGCCCCACGCCGGGGAACTGCGCGCGACGACGTGGGGCCGGGAATCCGTATCGTCGGGTTCCAGCGTCGCGTGAGCATTGTCTTCAAAGTAAATGGTGATGAGGTCATCGTTCTGGGTGTTTACTATGGCGGCCGCGAGTTTGATGTGTAGCGTCCTAGCCAAACCTAAACGGCTGAGGTCTGTTCGTCGAGCTGGGTTGCGGCAGCCTCCCACTCAGCGGTGAGTTCGGAGTGGCGGGCGCGCATGGCTTCGAGTTCGGACGCGTTCCGTTGAGATTCTTCCGCGGAGATGAAGTGGCCGAGATGATCTTCTGCGTCCATGATCTTTGTGTCGAGAGAATCCAGTTCTGCCTCAATGGCGGCGACGCGGTCTTCGAGCTGCTTGAGCTTGATGGGGTTGAGGCGCTTGATGTCTTTCTTCGCTGTTGTGGGCTCAGTCGGAGAAGCAGGTCCTTCGACTCCGGCCGCTGCGCGGCCTTCGCTCAGGATGACAACACCATTGGGTGCCGGGGAGGCTGGCGTTTGCTTTGCCGTGGGCGTCTCCTTGATCGATGTTGCAAGTGAGACGGCGACTTTCTCCGGACCGCCGGATTTGCGCCACAAATAGTCCTCGTAGTTGCCGGGGTAGATGTGCATGCGGCGGTCTTCGACCTCGAAGACGCGGGTGGCGAGGCCATCGATGAAGTAGCGATCGTGTGAGACGAAGAGCACGGTGCCAGTGAAGTTGGCGATGGCCTCGAGCAGGACGTCCTTGGCGCGGAGGTCGAGGTGGTTGGTCGGCTCGTCGAGCAGCAGCATGTTGGCGGGCGAGACCAGCATCTTGGCCATGGCGTAGCGGTTGCGCTCACCGCCGGAGAGTACGCCGAGGGTCTTGTACACGTCGTCGCCGGAAAACATGAAGCAGCCGAGGAGGGAGCGCAGCTCTACGACGGGCACCTTGGGCGCGATGCCTGCGATGTCCTCGAGCATCTTTGCGTTGGGGTCAAGGACCTTGTATTGGTCTTGCGCGAAATAGTCTGCAAGGACGTTGTGGCCCAGCTTGATCTCACCGGAGGTGGGCTGCTCCTGCTGGCTCAGCAGGCGAATGAGCGTTGATTTGCCCGCGCCGTTCACGCCGACGAGCGCGATGCGGTCGCCGCGATCGATGGTGAAGCTGATGTCATCGAGTACGCGCTTGGTGCCGCCGGGCTCCCCGTTCGGCCCCGGAGGCATTGGGTAGTCCTTGGTGAGGTGCGAGACCTCGATGACAGTGCGGCCGCTGGCCGGCGGCTGAGGAATGGTGAAGTGGATGGTCGCTTCTTCCTCAGGGACCTCGATGCGCTCGATCTTTTCGAGTTCCTTAATGCGCGACTGAACCTGCTTGGCCTTGGTGGCCTGGTACCGGAAGCGGTTGATGAAGACTTCGAGCTGCTCGATGCGGTCGCGCTGATTCTTGTACGCGGCCATCAGCGTGGTGCGGCGTTCTTCCTTCTGGGTAACGTACTTCTCGTAGTTGCCGTGGTAGACGTGCATGCGCTTGTTCCAGAGCTCGATGGTTTTGTTCACCGTCACGTCGAGGAAGTAGCGGTCGTGCGAGATGAGGATGTAAGCGTTGGGATAGTCGTGGAGATAGTTTTCGAGCCAGTTGCGCGACTCGAGATCGAGATGGTTGGTGGGCTCGTCGAGGAGAAGCAGCGATGGTTTTTGCAGCAGCAGCTTGGCGAGGGCGATACGCATCTGCCAGCCGCCGGAGAACTCTTCGGTGCGCCGCTCCCAGTCTTCCTTGCTGAAGCCGAGGCCCCCAAGCACGGAGCCGACCTGAGCGTCGAGGGTGTAGATGTCATGCACGTGAAGCTGGTCGGCGATATCGGAGTAGCGGTCGGCGGCTGCGAGGTATTCCTTCGATTTCGGGTCGGCGGTGGAGAGGGTGTGCGTCAGCTCCTCGGACTCGCGCTCAAGAGCGTGGAGGTGGTCGAAGACGGAGAGGCATTCCTCGAAGACGGTCTTGCCGCGCAGGGCGAGGCCGTCCTGCGGCAGGTAGCCGAGGGTCATGCCCTTGACGCGGGTGAGCTGGCCGTAGTCCAGCGTCTCGATCCCGGCCAGGATCTTCAGCAGCGTGGACTTGCCGGTGCCGTTGCCGCCGACGAGGCCGGTGCGCTCGTCGGGCGTGATCAGCCAGTTCACATCTTCAAACAGCAGTTTTTGGCCGAACCGTTTGCCGGCGGAGGAGAGTTGCATCATCTGGTTCTATTTTCTCATCCGAAGCTGGGAATGTTCCGGTGCGAACAGCGTCAGCACTCGAGTGTGCATCGAAACGTCCAAGTTACAGATGGATGCGCACGCGACCGAGCTCGAGCAGCACCGGACCGGCGATGGAGCCGACTCCGGAGCCTCGCCCCCGCCGCGGGTCAGACGGCCCCGGCGGCTTCGCCGATGGATGTGGTGGGTGATCTGGATTGCCATCGCGTGCGTGGTCGCGTTCCTGGCCGTGCTGGCATGGGTGGCGCACAATGCCGAGCCCATTCTGCGGCAGCGCGTGATCGCGAACCTCGAACAGCGCTTCCAGTCACACGTTGAACTCGATGAACTGCACATTTCGGTTTTCAAGGGTCTGCAGGTGTCGGGAGCCGGTTTGCGGATTGACCAGCCTCGAGGCGAAGAGCCGGCCGCCGTTGTGGCGGAAAGCGATAAATCCGCGCCTGCGCAAGAGACCGGGGACACTTTCAACGCACGCATCAACGCGGCGCCATTGATTTCCGTCCGAAGCTTTTCATTTCGTGCCGGCATTCGCCAGCTGATGGAGCCGGCGATGCGCATCGATTCAGTCCGTGTGGATGGCTTGCGGCTGCGCATTCCGCCAAAAGAGCATCAGCCTGAAGAATCTGTCGAAGAAGCCGGAGCGCCGAAGAAGAAGCACAACCTGATGGCGCGGCTGCATATTCCTTCAAAGGCGCCGGACGCAGCGGCGTCGCAGTGGAAGATCGTGGTCGACAAGATCGTCTGCAACGATGTCATCCTCACCATCGCGACCGACAAACCGGGCAAGCAACCGCTGATCTTCCCTATCCGCGACATCACATTTCACAACGTCGGCCGCGGGGAGGCGATGCCCTTCGAGGCGCATCTGATCAACGCAAAACCAATTGGCGAGATCGCCTCCAGCGGCCATTTCGGTCCGTGGGTCGCGGAAGACCCGCGCCAGTCGCACATTGACGGCAAGTATTCCTTCACCGATGCGGACCTCGGCCCGATCAAGGGTGTCGCGGGCATACTTTCATCGAGCGGCGACTACTCCGGGATGCTCGGTCGCATCGATGTGACGGGATCGACCGACACCCCGGACTTCTCGCTCGACAGTGCGCAGCACAAGATGCCGCTGCATACGGATTTCAATGCCAAGGTGGACGGGACTACCGGCGACACGATTCTGAACTCGGTGCGCGCGACGCTTCGGCATACAGTGCTGGAGGTGCAGGGCAGCGTGATCCGCGCGAACGTAGCGACGGATCTCACGCGCGCTCAAACGGTGGTTACGCGGCCGAAGGATGAGACGAACGAATCGCTCGCACAAGCCGCGCGTGAGCAGGAGGCTATGGGGCACATCATCCGGATTGCGGTGCAGAGCAATCATGCGCGCATCGAGGACCTGCTGACCCTGGGGGTGCGTACGATGCCGCCATTGATGGATGGCGCGATGACCCTGCGCGCGCATTTGACGATCCCGCCGGGCAAGGTCAGCGTGGCGCAGAAGATGCAGGTGGAGGGGACCTTCGCCATCCGCGACGCCAGCTTTTCCAATCCGCAGTGGCAGGAGACGATGAACAAGCTCTCCGCGCGGGCCAGCGGCGATGCGGAAAAGGCAAAGCGCGGAGACGTAGAAGATGTCCACCCATCGATGGGCGGCAACTTCTCGCTTGCTTCGGCTGTCCTCGACATCTCAAAGCTGCACTTCGAGATGCCGGGCGCGGCGATCGATATTGCGGGCAAGTATTCGCTCGATGGAAACACCTTTGATTTTGCGGGTACGGCGAGTACTACGGCGACGGCTTCGCAGATGCTGACTGGGTGGAAGAGCCTGCTCGCCAAGCCATTCGACAAGCTGCTGGAGAAGAACGGGGCGGGTGTCCAGGTGCCAATCACGATCTCCGGCACGCGGTCGGCACCGAAGTTCGGCGTGGATAGAGGCAAGTTGTTCGACCAGATCAAGGGCCGCTTCAAAAAAGGTGGCAGCAAGGACCAGAACGAGCAGACAGATCAGCACCCAGAGGAGTCACCAGCGGATCAGCAGGATCGAAAATCAGGTGCGCAGGATCAGAAGCCGAATCCGCAGGCTCCGTCATCTTCGCCGAGCCGCTGATGGCCCGGCGAGAGAAGCCGGCAACTTCCAACTGGCAGCGACCACCAACCCTCTGCTACCGTGAATGCTGGGAGCGGGATGCCTTTGGGGTCACATGTATCTTCGGAACTGTCCATGGAAGATCGGCCGCGGCCCGCCCAGTCACCGGCAGTGCAGCCTCGCGCTATCGACGGCGCGCCGGCGCCGGTTGAAGTGGGCCTCGCAGACACCCCGGAGCGAACGCTTGAGGACCACGACTCCTCCGTGGCGCCGGTATGGCTGCAGCGGGTCTCACTGGTGATGCTGGTGCTGTTCTGCGTCTACCTCGGCATCCTGGTCGCGATCCTGCCGTGGTGGACGCGCATCTGGGACCACAACCTGTTTATCAACTCGCATCCGGCGCTGGCCGCGGTGCTGCACAATGGCGCGGTCCGTGGGCTGATCTCGGGGCTGGGGCTGATTGACATTTGGATCGGCATCTCCGAGGCGATACACTACCGCGACCACCGAGCTTGAGAGTGAACCATGCCGCGTAAAGAACCGCCACCGCTGGAATCCGCGCCGCTCGCTTACGAGAACCCCGACTTTCTCGGGTCGCCGGACGGCCGCCTCTTCCGCGTACTCGCCGAGTACCAGGAGCCGATGACGCGCTTCCGCCGCGAGCGCATTCAGGACACCGTGGTGTTCTTCGGCTCGGCGCGCTTTCGTGCGCTCGATGTGGCGAATCATGAGTTGGAGCTGCTTGCGAACACCGGCTCGACTACTCCCGCGCCGCCGCAGGAGCAGCCGGCCAGCAAGGACGAGGTCGCGCGCGGGGAGGCCTCCGCACAGAAGCTGAAGCTGGCTGAGGCGGCGGTGGAGATGGCGCGCTACTACGAGGACGCGCGCAAGCTTGCGGGCCTGATCTCGCGCTGGGCCATGACGCTGCCCGGGCGGCGGCATCGCTACGTCATCACCTCGGGCGGCGGGCCCGGCATTATGGAAGCCGCCAACCGCGGCGCGTATGAGGCGGGCGCAAAGACGATCGGCCTGAACATCAAGCTGCCGTTCGAGCAGCAGCCGAACCCGTACATCACGCCGGACCTGAATTTTGAGTTCCACTACTTCTTCATGCGCAAGTTCTGGTTCGCGTATCTGGCGAAGGCGCTGGTGGTGTTTCCCGGCGGCTTCGGCACGCTGGACGAGATGTTCGAGCTGCTGACGCTGGCGCAGACGCAGAAGCTGGCGAAGAAGATCACCGTGCTGGTGTACGGATCGAGCTACTGGAACAGCGTGATCAACATGGAAGTGCTCGCGGAGAAGGGCGCGATCGGCATGAAGGACCTTGAGCTTTTCCATTATGCCGACACGCCGGAGGAGGCGTTCGAGATTTTGAAGGCCGCTCTGCAGGAAGACATGCAGCACCAGGCTGCGTGGGAGAAGGAGCATGCGCTCCCGTCGTTCGCTACGGGCGTTCCTGCCGAACCCGCGCCCGACGCGCAGACGGTGTTGGGGCCGGATATTGCGAAGACGCGGTAAGGCAGTTCTCAGTTGTTAGTTGTCAGATGAAATGCGCTGCGCCCGTGCGCGCTGACTCGCCGGCGCGAAAACGGAGAACTAACGAACTACCCCTATCGCGCCATCAGCGCCCGTGGGCCGGCGCTGACGAACTCCCACACCAGCATAGGCATCGCGCGCAGATCTTCCAGGAACGAAGGGTCGCGTACGCCGGGTTCGCCGACGAGGAAGGCGCCGCGTCGCATGGCGAACCAACTGAAGCCGGAGCCGACGGCCGCGAGGCAAAAGGACGCGATCATGCTGGACTTCATGCGCGGCGTGCCGAAGGCCATATGCACCTCTAACTCGCCGATCAGCGTGAGGACCGGCATCGCCACCCACACCATCACAGCGGTGAGCCATGCGGGGCGGGCGTCCTTGATTCTTTCTGTTGCTGCGCCGAGCAGGCCCATCGAGATGAGCGCGTAGGTCGCTTCTACGATCGTCGCGCGCAGGGCGGCATTGTGGCCGGCGTGCAGGTTGGTGCAGAAGAACATCAGGCCGCGCAGGGCTGCGCTCCACACGGCCATCTTCCAGTTGAAGCCGGCGGCGAGCCAGTGCCATCGCGCGATCTTCGCCCTGGCCCGCGCTTTCATCTCCGTGACTTGCCCCATCGCCATGCCCGCATCCATACCGGGATCGTAGCCCGACCTTTGCAACAGGATGATGACACCTATCGGTAGCGGGAACCTCTTTCATCACTCACCCGCGCCTGTCCCGCGAAATCCAGTTCGGAATTGGGCTTTGAATGACTTAGCGGGATCCTCGTCTTACGTGGTGATCGCGCATTGTCGTAATGGGATAGGTTCACTTCTCGCACAATTCTTGGTGCAGTAACTGGCCCGCAACGTGGCCACGGGAGACGAACGGAAGGATGCAGTCGAATCTCGTATACTCCTCGCTGAAACAAACATTCGGCCATAGAAGTATTTCGGAGGCTTCGATGGAAGCGACGAGCGCGAATGCTCCTGAAAGCTTTCGTGAGTTGCAGTGGTTCGGCTACGCGAGCATTTACGTCGTTTTTGAAATCGCGAAGGGATTTGATGGGACAGGGTTCCCGGAGTTCGAGCGATTCCATTACACCCGGGGAACTCCAAGCCTACAACTCCACCTTTTTGTGCTTCGCCTAATTTTGTTCTGTGTTTTAGCTATCTGGTCGGGTTGTTGGATTGAAGGCACGCGTAGCGAGGCGGAGATATGGATTAAACACGGAGTTCGGCCAGGAACATTGACCCTGATCGACACGGCAGCGATTCTTGGGACCGCGCTATATCTCGGTCTTGTGCTCGCGCTGGTCGGCAACACGATCGCCATCTGTTGGGTTTTTTCCGGAGCGATTCTCTGCAACATCGTGACGGTGGGGTACGCCAACTATACGTTTTCCACATACCACTCGAAGGGGCAAACACCCCGTGCCTATTTGCGATACTGGGACTGCGACGACGATGGCCGACTGCGCCCGCTCTGGAAGAGCCGCCAAATATGGCGCCTCACTGTTATGTTTCTGTCTTCGTGTGCCGTCACGCTACTCGCCGTAAAGGGTCACGATGAAAGTGCTTATGTTCTCCTTATTGCGAACATTGTTGTTGTTGAGGCTGTGATTTGGCGCTGGAGATCAGTGAGAGATCGGGAGGCGCAAAATCCATCCGCAGAGGTTGCCGTTGCGAAGACACGGCAACCAAGAGCGGACGCCGAGAAGAGCACGGGTACCCTTGCATGGATACTGGCGAGCCTGCCGGTATTCTCCTTTCTCGGGCAGTTTTTATTTTCGCGTCGGGACGGGACGCTGTCGCTGATGCTGCATCACCCGACCGTGACCTACGTCGATTGGGTGCTCGTTCCGTTCAACTTCTTCGCCGCAAAGGTGATCGACTGGCGTAAGGGCGTGGCCATCTTCATCATTGCGCTTGTGTCCACATGTCTTACTCTCGCGACGCATGCGCTTTGGCAGGTACAGAGGCTGGATCCAGGACATATGATTACCAAAACCGGTGTGCTCCTTCCTGCGGGATGGGTCCACATCGGCTTTTCCATCGCGGAGATGGCCCTGCTTTGCGCATTTGTGTTTTGCCGCCGCGAGAATAACGCCGTAGCTTTGTGGTGGTCCACAATATATTTCGTCGCAATGTTCGCCGCTGGGACGTGGATCCACCATCGGGTCGTCCTCAGTGACGGGTGCGTGTTCGCTTCCGGTCTTGTTTTTCTGTATGTCTACCCGGCGATCGCGGCCAAGGTACGTGCGGGAAAAGCTAACTAGTGAGGGCAGCTGCCATCAATCTCTAAAGGTTCTTCCTATCGGACCGGACGGTCCGGCATGGCCGCGCCCGCCTTGATCCATTGAGTGATGATTGCGATCTCGGCATCGCTGATCTTGGGGGACTTGGGCGGCATTGGTTTCGGATCATTGGCGGGGCCTTCATGCCGGATCAGCTTGATCAGCAAGCTTTTACCCGGATCGCCGGGAACGATAACTGCACCGTCGCGCCCGCCCTTCATTGTGGAGGCTCTGGTCTCCAGGCTCAGGCCGCCCTTGTGGTTCATGGTCAGATGGCACTTGCCGCATTTCTGCACCAGAATGGGCCGCACCTGCTCTGTGTAATACGCGGGGGTTGCGGGATCGGGTGCAGCCCCTACGCTTCTCAACCCCGAACCCAATGCGGCCGCCATGGCAATGAGGCCCACACTTGCAACCGCGATTGAAACTCGACGCAAAGTTACTCCCTCGTGCCTCTTTGAGTTTATTCGTCCTCGGAAGAAATCCGGCGCGCCGTGGCCACAGGCCGGGTTCGGCTCAAGGGCCGGCGGTCCAGGGCCGATTACCTCGATAGACGAAGCTGGCATGGAATCAGCCTCGTCACTTACACTGAAACTGTGCAGCCGATAGGCTGAGAACTGCTCTGGCGCTCCGCGCCTCCGAAAAGATGATGATGCACCGCAACGCTTCTGCTGCGCTTGCCGCACTGTTCTGTCTCGTGTCCGGGCCCCTGCTGTTTGCAGCCCGGCCAACCCGGCCTGCTCATCCGGCGCCGCGCTACGCAGCCAGCGAACCGCACCTGCGGGGTTCGCGCGAGCGGTCTGCACGAGCGCCTCTCATCGCGTCCAACCGACATCCGGCCAGACAGAAGGCGTCGCTTCGGCATGCCACTTCGCAAAAGAAGACAGTGTCGAGCGCGATCCCGCAAAAGAAAAAAGCGGCACGCATCTCTCCCGCGGTTCATCGATCCACGCGACGCCGTGGGGCCCGCCCTGCGCCGCAGGACGATTCGACCTTTCTCGCGCGGTCGGCCCGCGCCGCGGCGGAACGCCGCAACCGCGATCAGGATAGCGACGCAGCCGCTGCCGCTGAACTGCGCGCACGTCTGGACCAGTTGAACCCCGATGCATCGCTGCTGCCCGCGGCACGCACGTTCTCGCGCTACGATGATCGCGGCCGGTTGATTGTGCCTGCGCCCATGCGCGGGTCACGCGAAGTGCTGCTGCATCAGAACGAGATGGCGGACCGCGCCGGTCTTACGCGCATCCAGGACGACGAGGACCTCGATCAGCTGCGCAGCGCCAAACTGCTGGTTCCGCTGCCTGCCAGCGACACGCTGCGGGTGGATGCCCGGCTGCCGGAGGACCGGCGCTATTCGCGGCCGTGGACCGCGGTCTTTCTCGCCGCGCTGTCCCGCGACTTCTACGCAAGTTTCCATTCGCCGCTGCAGGTGGACTCCGCCGTGCGCACGGTGGATGTGCAGAAACATCTGGTCCGTGTGAACGGCAATGCCGCGCCGGCCGAGGGCGAGACGGCCTCGCCGCATCTGACCGGCCAGGCAGTGGACATCGCTAAGCGCGGACTTACGCTGGCTGAGGTCGCGTGGCTGCGGCTTTATCTCCAGCCGCTGATGGATGCCGGCAAGATCGACGTGGAAGAGGAGTTTCGCCAGGCCTGCTTCCACATCAGTGTCTATAAGAGTTACGTGCCTGCGGCCGCGGCGCGCCTCAGCATCGCTGCCACTGCGGCTCAACCCGACCCCGAGCCCTAAGCGAGCAGCAGACCCATTACATCCAAGCGAACCGCGCATGTAAGAATAGCCACGAAGCTGGCCGCAACGACGCTCGGGCCAATGCAGCCTTCCTTGCTATGCATCGCGCGGCCCTCATCTACAATCCGGCATCCGGCCAGCGGCCCGCAAAGCGAGCGGCGCGCATCGCGCAGGCGATCCGGGTATTCGATGCGGCTGGGATTGAGGTGGAAACCATTGCCACGGTATCGCCGGAGAGCGCGGCCCAGCAGGCTCGCCATGCGGTGAGCGAAGGCTTTGATACGATCCTCGCGTGCGGCGGCGATGGCACGGTGCATGAGGTGATGCAGGGGCTCGTGGGACTGCGGGATGTTGCGCTGGGCGTGATCCCGATGGGCACGGCGAACGCTCTGGCGTCGGACCTCGGCATTCCGTCCTCCGCCGGAAAGGCGGCGAAGGCGCTGCTGGACGCTGTGCCGGTGCGCGTGCCTGTGGGGCGCATCTTCTATCGCGATGCGAACGGCGCGGAGCGTTCCCGCTACTTTACCGTTGCCGCCGGAGTGGGTGTGGACGCGCACTTCTTTTCGCGGCTGGACTCCAGACTCAAGCAGCGTTTCGGGTATCTTGCATACCTTATTCAGGCGCTGCACCTCTGGGCGACGCATAGCTTTCCCATGTTTCGCGCCTATTTCCATGACGAGAAGGCTGGAAATGTGCGGACCGCAGATCTGTCTCAGTTGCTCGCCGTGCGCATCTCGAACTTTGGAGGAGCGGTGCAGAACCTTGTGCCCGGCGCCGCGCTCCACAAGGAGGGCCTCAGCGCGGTTGCCATCGGCACCAGCAGCCGTTTGCGCTACCTGCGCTTCATGGTCGCGGTCTGGTGCCGTAGCCATAGCTATCGCAGTCCGATCGAACTGATCGAGGCGAAGACGATCCAGTGCGAAGAGCTGGAGACCGCGACTACGCAGACTTACGTGGAGGCAGACGGCGAGCTGCTGGGCACGCTGCCGGCGCGGATCGAGGTTGTTCCGGACGCGCTCACACTGCTGGTTCCAGCCCGGGCCGCGGCGAATTTCTCTCTCGCGCCGTAGCAGGCCAAGCAGCCATCAGTTTGCTGCTGCCTGCGATTCGACGCTGTCCGGGGGCACAGCGGACGTTACACCGCGCACTGCCTTAGGGCTGGCCGCTTGCTGACGCAATGGCGTGGGCCGGTCCAACTGCGTGGCGAGCACGACCGTGGTCTCCGTCTTCTCGATTCCGGGGATCTGGCGCAGCCGCTCGATCAAAAGCAGCAACCCGGCGGTATCCGCGAGGCGGACCTTGAGCAGGATGCAGAACTCGCCGGCGACGGAGTGCGCCTCTTCGATGCAGGGAATCTCGCGCAGCTCCGGCATCATCTCCGAGCAGGGCCGGCTGGCCGTGGCAGCGATGAATGCCAGCACGCCCAACCCCAGGCTGGCGGCGTCCACGTTGATGGTCCAACCCTGGATCACCCCTTCGCGCTGCAGCCGTCGCAGGCGGTCATGCACCGAGGACGGCGCGAGGTGAACGAGCCGGGCGAGGTCTTCCAGTCGCTGCGAAGCGTTGTGCTGCAACGCTTCGAGCAGGGTAAGGTCCTTTCTGTCGAGGTTCATCACGGACTCCGCAATTTTTGTTTGCAATGATCTGGATAGACTAGTGTGAATACGCGGTTCTGCTAACAGTTTTCTGGCAGCTTACGGATAATGCCGAAATCCATTCGGATTCCCAGCCAATGCACCCAAGACAGGCCGACTACGGCGGGCGGTCGCAACTTCCGACAGGAACCGCCTTGAGTTTTGCAATTCAAACGGAGATGGACGCCCGTTGGATGGACGCCGCACTCATCAGACTCATCCGAACCGATTACAGCACCAGCCGATCAACGAATATTTTAGTCGCAGCTCTCGCTCCGAAGAATATTCGGACGTGGATATTGGGAAATGTCTTTGCGAGGCTCCACGCCTACAAACAATCCGATGCGCCCGATGAAATACGCTTCATCTTTACTTAAGGTTCCCTCGGCTATCCTTGGCGGTGCTACGATCCTATGCTTTGCGTGCACGCCGAAGTTCGGCTGCGAATCGCAACCCGCCACCTCAACCGACCAGGAGACCAAAAAGCCATGAGAACGAAGCTTCTTGCCCGGAATGCAATTGCCTTGCTCGCTGCGCTGCTGCCGCTCGCCGCAGTCGGGCCCCTCACGGCGCAGGATGGCCCCTACAAGATTCTCAACACGGTGAAGGTCGGCGGCGAGGGCGGCTTTGACTACGTCACCGCCGATCCTGCCAATCGCACGCTGTATGTCGCGCGGTCCGGCGGGGGAGGGCAGCCGGGACGTGTCATGGTCTATAACCTGGACACGCAAGCGCAGATGGGCGAGATTCCTGTGACCGGTGGGAGCGTTCATGGCGCCATGGTGGATGACTCGACGGGGCATGGCTTTGCGACCTCAAAGCCGATCACCATGTTCGACGCCAAGACCTTCAAGGTAATCAAGACGATCGATGTGCAGGGCAATCCCGATGGCTACATCAATGATCCTGCTGCGCACCGCTTTTATGTGCTGTCGCATTCGGCGCCCAATGTCACCGTGATTGACGACAAGGATGGGACCGTTCTCGGCACTATCGATCTCGGCGGCGCGCCGGAGCAGGCGCAGCTGGATGGCAAGGGCAAGATGTTCATCGACCTCGAGGACAAGAGTGCCATCGCGGTGGTCGATACCGCGACGATGAAGATGCAGGGCAAGTATGACCTCTCATCGAAGGGCGGCGGATGCGCCGGCCTCGCGATGGACACGAAGAACGGCATTCTGTTCGCCGCGTGCCGCGAGAAGAACAATATGATCATCCTCGCCGCAAACGACGGCCACATCATCACGGACCTGCCAATAGGCGTGGGCTGCGACGGCGCGACTTTCAACCCAGCGACGATGGAGGCGTTCAGTTCGCAGGGCGACGGCACGTTGACGGTGATCAAAGAGAGCTCGCCGACGAGCTTTGCGGTGGAGCAGACGGTGAAGACACCGGTGCGGGCCAAGACCATCACGCTGGATCCGAAGACCGGCCATCTTTACCTGATTACGGCAGAGTATGGACCTCCGCCTGCGCCTCCCGCTGGCGGAGCACCCGCTCCTGGCGGTCCAGGTGGCGGGTTCCGAGGACCACGCGCGCCGATGGTTCCCGGCTCGTTCTCGATCCTGGTGGTGGGCAAGTAGCCCAGGGAATCGTCAACTGCGGAGTGATAGTAGCACGCCAGTTCGTGTGTCGAAGCTGCTGACGACAAAGGTGCCGCATGAGTAATGGCACCTTCGTCCGCGCAAACCTTCGCATGAGCGGTCTAGACTTGTTTCGACATGGAAGCACTGGGGACACTGACGACCGAAACACGCAATCCGAACTCTGAGCGCATCGATGAAGTCTCCACGCTGGAGATGCTTACGATCTTCAACAGCGAGGATGCGGCTGTTGCCGGCGCGGTGGCGACGCAGTTGCCCGTAATTGCGAAGGCGGTGGACGCGATCGCCGAGCGGTTTGCGCAGGGCGGTCGATTGTTCTACATCGGCGCGGGGACCAGCGGACGGCTGGGCGTGCTGGATGCGTCTGAATGCCCTCCTACCTTTTCCGTTCCTCCGACCCTTGTACAAGGGCTGATCGCGGGCGGCGATCGCGCTCTGCGCAATTCTTCGGAGCACTCGGAGGATTCGCCGGAGCAGGGTAAAGAAGACCTGATGGCTGCGGGCTTTGGCGCGGAGAATACAGCGGATGCGTCTGCACCCACCCCGGATGTGCTGTTGGGGATCTCGGCCAGCGGCCGCACGCCATATGTCCTGGGAGCGCTGCTGCATGTGCGGTCCATCAAGGCGCTGGGGATCGGGCTGGCGTGTGTTGCCGGCTCACCGTTCTCAAAGGTCACGGACATCATGATTGAGCCGGTCACGGGACCTGAAGTGATTACCGGGTCCACGCGCATGAAGGCAGGAACCGCGACCAAGATGGTGCTCAACATGATCTCGACGGGCGTGATGGTGCGCACCGGCCACGTCTACGGCAACCTGATGGTGAACGTGAAGCCGACGAACGAGAAGCTGATCGACCGGGCGCAACGCATCATCATGACGCTGACTGGCTGCGACCGGCCTGCGGCGACGCGGCTGATGATTGAGGCGGGCGATGTGAAGACGGCGATTGCGATGCATAAGCTTTCGCTCTCCCGTGCGGATGCCGAGGCGCGCTTGGCAGCGAGCGGCGGCAATCTGGGCAGGGTGCTACGAGCGTCGGCTTAAATTGCGGTTCCAGAACGGCAGAGGGCGATCTCCAGCCGCACAACTCTTTCCTTTCCATAGCCATCACAACTGATACCGTCGTGTCGACGGGAAAACAGAGTCATGCCTTCCTTCGAGACTCATGCCGCCGCGTTGAAGCCCGCGGCTTTCCACGGAAAGTCGGAAGACGTGCGTCGTGCGTACGAACTGCTCGCTCGCATCGACATCCTTGAAAGCTCGCTCAGTGGGCCGAGTTTCTGCGACGTTTCCACATTGGTCGCGCTTGCACTGAACGAATTGGCTGCGGGACGCGATCGCGAGGCCTGCGATCTGCTGCGGAGCGCCGAACACATCGGCTTTGCCGCGCAGGTTCCCGGCGGTTATGCCACCTCGGCGATACGCATGTTTGATGAGCTCCGCCATGCCATTGATGCCGAGTTCAGCCGTCTCATGCGCCGCGCGGAATTGTTGCGCGAAGAACGTTCTTCTCCGCGACATGGCCAGCTTCCCGATCTGTGTGCGCGCACGCTCAAAGATGCGCGCGAGGCGTATGGGGAGCAGGCCTTCGGTCGCGCTCTGGAACTCGCCCGCGCCGCTGCATTGCTGGCTAACCTGGCAGCACAGATGGCGGACGGCCGCAACTCGTTGGAGCACCGCATCGCCTCCTAAGAAAAGCGAGCGTACGCCTCCCCGTGTAGTCACTCCCTCAGAAGCAAAGCTCACAACGCGCGCGTGCCGAGAGCCGTCGGAACTGCGGTATTCTGTCCGACGTATTCAATGTATGCGCCACCTCGTCGCTGCTCTCACGGTTGCCTTCCTGCCTCTTCAGGCGCTGACCCAGCAGTCGATGACGCGCGGCGAAGCTTCTCTCACTGCTGAGGCCATCATGGCCCGCGTCGCTGCGAATCAGGACAGCTCTGAGGCCGAACGCAGCCATTACATCTATGTCCAGCATGCTCACGTGGTTTCCCGCAAGGGCAAGACCGTCATGTGCGAGGAGACGACCGACTCGCGTGTCACTCCCTCCGTGTCCGGTTCCGAGCAGAAGCTGCTCACACTCAATGGGCGCCTGCTACGAAAGCACCAATACATCACCTACACCACACTGCCGGCGAAGAACAATGATGCAACGGAGCCGAAGTCCGAGAAGGAGGACTTCGGCGGAGAATTCGATCGTGAGCTTGTAGAAAGCATGCGGAAAGACCTTACCGACAGCAAGTCGAAAGATGGTCTGGGCAAAGGCCTCTTCCCGCTTACCTCAGAGATCCAGCAGCACTATCAATTCCGGCTGCTTGGGCGTGAGCAGAAGAATGGTCGCGATGTCTATCACCTCGACTTTCGTCCCAAAGACAAGGGCGACTACGGGTGGAAAGGCGACGCATACATCGATGCAGTCGCCTATCAACCGGTCCTGGTGCGCACGGGCATGTCGCGCAAAATCCCTTTCGCCGTGCGCACTCTGCTTGGCACCAGCCTTCCTGGCCTGGGCTTCGCTGTCGTCTATGCTCCGCAGCGCGATGGAGTATGGTTTCCCGTCAACTTCGGAACTGAGTTCAAACTGCACGTACTATTCTTTCTCAACCGCGAGATCGTCATCAATGCCGAGAACCGCGATTTCGTCAAAACACACGTCTCTTCACGGATTCTCGGTGGCGCCGGCACCTCAGAAGACATACCTCAATAGTCGATTGAGCGCAGCCATGTGAGTCACAGCACTCGCATGTGGCGATAGCCCTCTGCGGTGAGGGCGGCGAGAATTTCTTCCACATGCTCGCGGCCACGTGTCTCCAGCGTGACGTCGATGGCGGTATCGCCGAGGTTCACGCCGTAGTAGGCACGGTTGTGCAGTGTGTCGACGATGTTGGCGCGGTGCTCGGCGATGAGGCGTGTGAGCTCATGCAGCGCGCCGGGCCGGTCCAGCAGATAAATGCGCAGGCGGATGAGCCTGCCATCCTGCACCATTCCGCGCTCAATGATGCGGGAGAGCAGAGTAACATCGATGTTGCCGCCGGCGACAAGGACTGCGGTCCGCGCGCCCTTCAGGCTGGTGCGGCGCTGCAAAAGGGCGGCTAGCGGAGCAGCGCCAGCGCCCTCGGCCAGCGTCTTCTCGCGTTCCAGCAACATCAGGATAGCCGCGGCAATCTCGTCCTCATCGACCGTGACGATCTCATCGACGTAGCGCTCGACCAGAGGCAGCGTGAGGTCGCCAGCGCGGCGCACGGCGATGCCGTCGGCGATGGTGGTTGCGGGGTCAAGCGTGACGGGATGGTGTTCCTTCACCGCGGCCTCCATGGACGGAATGCGCGCGGTCTGCACTCCCACGATGCGGACGTTGGGCTTGGTCTCTTTGATTGCGCAGGCGACACCGGCGATGAGACCGCCGCCGCCGATCGGTGCGACGACGGCTTCGAGATCTGAGACCTGATCGAGGAGTTCGAGTCCGAGGGTGCCTTGACCGGCCATCACGGCGGTGTCGTCGAATGGATGGATGAAGGTCAGTTTCTGCTCCGCGCAGAGGCGCATCGCCTCGGTGCAGGCCTCGTCGTAGTTGGCGCCGTGGAGGATGACCTCCGCTCCGAAGCCGCGCGTTGCCGTCACCTTCACCAGCGGCGTAGCGAGCGGCATCACGATGAGCGATCGAATCCCGCGCTTGGTCGCGTGATACGCCACGCCCTGCGCATGGTTGCCGGCGCTGGCCGCGATGACACCGCGCGCTGCCTGCTCCGGCGTGAGCTGCGCGATGCGGTTGAGCGCGCCGCGCTCCTTGAAGCTGCCGGTCATCTGCAGGTTTTCGAGCTTGAGATAGACCTGCTGGCCCGTGAGTTCCGAGAGCATGACGGAATGGGGGCAGGGCGAGAGATAGATGGAGTCGCGCAGACGCTCGCGCGCGGCGAGGACATCGGCGAGCGTGAGCGAGAGAGGCGAGCTGTTCATCGTTGCCATCCAAACTGATCGTATCGCGTTCGGATCTGGGGGTTTTGCGGAGAGGAGGGAACGTCGGGAAACGCGAAGTGCATTCCCGCGGATCGCTACGGGCGTATAGCTGGGTGGGAGGAACGATGATCTTATCTGGACGGTTTACGTGGAGGCCGGGGGGAGGTGCGGGAACTGGGCTGGCCGTCTGCATCAGCTTGGCCGCGACGATGGCCATGGCGCAGGCTGCTGCGTCGCCGGCGCAGGCAGGCAGGGACAACGGCGCGAAGCTTCCTGACTGGGACGTGGTTTCCATCAAGCAGGCCGAGCCGAACAGTTGCACAGGGGGTGCGGGCAGCTGGCTGACACAGGATGGGCTGGTGTTTCACTGTGATCCGCTGATGTTTGTGGTGGAGTCGGCGTACCAGATCATGGAGCCGAGCCGGATTATCGGCGCGCCGGAGTGGTTGAAGAACGGCGGGCTGTGGGAGATCCATGCGAAGGTAGCCGGGGATGACGCCGCCGCCTTCTATAAATTGAGCCGCCATGATCGAGACTTGATGGTGCGGAGTCTGCTGGCGGACCGCCTGCACATGAAGGCGCACGTGGAACAGCGAGAGATGCCCGTGTATGACCTGGTGGTGGCCAAAGGCGGGCCGAGGATGAAGGAGGCGAAGCCGGAGGAGAATGACAAGACCAAGATGGCGAGCAGCCGCGGCGGCGAGATCGACGCGGTAGCCGTGACGATGGATGCGCTGCCCTGGATGCTGGGCGAGGTCGTAGGACGGCCGGTGGTGAACAAGACGGGGCTGCCGGCGAAATACGATTTCACACTGCGGTATCTGCCGGGTGCGCAGTCGGCGGCGGATGAGACGGGGCGAACGTCGATCTTTACGGCGCTGGAGGAGCAGTTGGGGCTAAAGCTAACGCCGGCACGGGACATGGCGGAGGTGCTGGTAATCGATTCGATCGAGCGGCCGGTGGGGAACTGAGCGGGATCGCGGGTATATGAACGCTGCGGGATTTAGAGACAGATGCGGGGATTCTTCGCTTCGCTCAGAGTGACAGAGTATTTGCGGGTGACGTTATGGCATGCGTGAAGGCGTGCCCTCCGAGGCTGTGGCGAGCCCGGGTCAAATGAGTAAATGCAGGTCCTTCGACTTCGCTGAGCGCTGACGCGCTCAGCTGCGCTCAGGATGACAGAGTATTTGTGCGATGGCGTTGCGGCACGCGTAAACGCTGTCCTTCGGTGCTGTGGCGAGCCCGAGGCCAATCAAGAAGCAGATTTCCTCCGCATTCGACTGTCGTTGAACGCTGCAGAATGACAAATGCGTTTTAGCAGGGTGGGCGGATGTCGCTGGAGGTGCCGCCGGCGGCGGGGATGTAGCACTTGAGGGTGTAGTCCATGACCATGCGGCCGGCGGAGAAGCGGAAACCCAGAGTGCGAATCGTGCGCTTCATACGCTTGATCCAGCCGCGGGGCAGGCCGTCCTTGTCGCGGTCGTAGAAGAGCGGGATGAGCTCGTCGCGGAGGACGCGGTAGAGGTCTTCGCCGTCGCGCGCGTCGTGCACATCCATGTCGGAGTGGGTGCGGCCTTTGCCGATGGCGAAGCCGTTGAGGCCGTCGTAGGCTTCGGCCCACCAGCCGTCGAGGACCGAGAGGTTGAGGCCGCCGTTGAGCACGACCTTCTGGCCGCTGGTGCCGGAGGCTTCGAGCGGACGGCGCGGATTGTTGAGCCATACGTCGACGCCCTGTACGAGGTGGCGGCCGACGTTGATGTCGTAGTCCTCAATGAAGACGAACTTGGCGGCGAACTCGGAGTCGCGCATCCGTTCGGCGATCTGCTGGAGGACGCGCTTGCCGGGCTCGTCGTGCGGGTGGGCCTTGCCGGCAAAGAGGAACTGCACGGGGCGCTTGGGGTCATTGACCATCTGCGCGAGGCGCTGCATGTCCGCGAGGAGGAGGTTGGCGCGTTTGTAGGTGGCGAAGCGGCGGGCGAAGCCGATGGTGAGTGCGTCGGGTGAGAGGACTTTGCCCAGGCGCTTGAGTTCCCCGGGCGATTCGTCGCGGCGCTCGGCCTGCTCGCGAGCGCGACGGCGGACGAAGTCGAGCAGATGGGTTTTGAGCGAGAGATGCGTCTCCCACAATTCGCCGTCGTCGACGCTTTCGATCTCGTCCCAGGTTTGTGAGCGCGCACTGGATTCCCAGCCGGCGCGGAGATGGCGGTCGTAGAGGCGGCGCATCTGCGGTGCGAGCCAGGAGCCGACGTGGACGCCGTTGGTGACGTGGCCGATGGGCACGGCTTCGACGGAGCGGCCGGGGTAGAGGTCCCACCACATGGCGCGGGAGACCTCGCCATGGAGCGAGGAGACTGCATTGGCGCGGCGCGAGAGCTTGAGGCCGAGCACCGTCATGCAGAAGAGCTCCTGGGTGTCGGTGGGATGGACGCGGCCGAAGCCCATGAGGTTTTCATGCGAGATGCCGAGCTGCTCGCGCAGAGGGCCGAGGTGCTCTTCGATGAGATCGGAGGGGAAGCGGTCATGCCCGGCGGGGACGGGAGTGTGCGTGGTGAAGATGACCTCGCGCGGAACGTGGGTGGCCGCGCTAAAGAAGTCGATGCCTTCCTCTTCCATGCGGCTGCGAATGGCCTCAAAGACAGCAAAGCCGCTGTGGCCTTCGTTGAGGTGCAGCACACCGGGCGTGACGCCCATGGCCTTGAGCGCGCGGAATCCGCCGACACCGAGGAGCAGTTCCTGGCGGATGCGGACGCGGGCGTCGCCGCCATAGAGGCGCGAGGTGAGCTCGCGGTCTTCGGGCGCATTGCCTTCCACATTGGAATCGAGAAGGAGGAGGTCGACGCGGCCGACGGAGACGCGCCAGACTTTGGCGCGGATGGCGCCGCCGCGTGTCTGGATCTCGATGAGGACGGGCTCGCCGTTGGCGCCGATGGCAAGCTGCATGGGGAGCGCGTTGACGTCGGTATGGATGTACTCTTCCTGCTGCCAGCCTTCCATGTTGAGGCGCTGGAGGAAGTAGCCCTGACCGTAGAAGAGGCCGACGCCGATGAGGGGAATGTCGAGGTCGGATGCGCTTTTAACGTGGTCGCCCGCGAGGACGCCGAGGCCGCCGGAGTAGATGGGCAGCGATTCGTGCAGACCGAACTCGGCGGAGAAGTAGGCGACGGGACGCGGGCGCAGGACGCCAGCATGCGCGGCGCCCCAGGTGCGGTCCGCGTTGAGGTATTCACGCTGGCGGCGATAGCAGTAGTTGATGCGGCTATGGAGGACGAGCGCGGTGGCACGGCGCTCAAGTTCTTCGAGCGGAATTTCGCTGAGCAGGAGGATGGGGTTCTGGTTGAGCTTGCGCCAGCGGATGGGATCGAGGTCGCGGAAGAGCGCGACGCAATCGGGGTCCCAGCTCCACCAGAGATTGCGGGCGAGCGACCAGAGGCGTTCCTGCGTGGGACCAATGAAGCGATCCAGATTGCGGGCCTCGTTGACGACGGGCGCGAACTCCTGCGCGGCGTCGGTCAACATGCGGACTTCGTCGTCGCGGAAGGCGCGGGGCTCGCGGGTCTGCACGATGAGGACACCCTGGAGGATGCCGCGGTCGATGATGGGCACGCCGAGGAAGGAGCGATACTGCTCCTCGCCAGACTCCTTGAAGAACTTGAAGCGGGGGTGCGTGGTGACGTCGTCGACGGCGACGGGCACGACGCGCTCGGCGACCAGGCCAGCAAGGCCTTCATGCAGCGGCATGCGCAGCGTGCCGATGGAGCGCGGGCTGAGGCCGACAGTTGCGGCGAGGACGAGATTGGAGCGGTCGGGTTCGAGCAGATACGCGGAGCAGACGTCGGTACGGAAGCGCGCGGCGATGAGCGCCACGACGTTCATCAGCGCGTCGGCCGGGCGGCCTGCATCGCGCGCGAGGGAAGCGATCTGTTCCAGCGTTAATACGTGGTGCTCGGCTGAATCGACGGTGCTCTGTGACATCAACATTCCCTTCGCAGTTTTTGGTTTTCCGGATTGCGTTGCCGGGGTGGCCGAGATTTAAGACCATACACTCCGATGATAGGGGATCGGTCGAGATCCATGTAAGGTCATCCCATCGCATGGCCTCCAGTGTTGAGAGGCGTACACTGTTTTGCGGAAGCCGCAGCAAGTCCTTGGCGGGTTGAAAGTTTCGCCTGGATGCTCTTCCATTCTCACATCGAGAAGCGGGTCCTGCGTCTGCTCTGAAAGGAACAGGCCGTGAGTTCCCGCGCGTGGAGCTGGAATGGACGCTCACCAATTTGTGCTGGAGAACATCGACAGCGTTCCGCATCTGGAAGCGCTGATACTGTTCTGGAACAGCCGGCCGGTGTGGTGGACGTGCGAGGAATTGGCGTCCCGGCTCTATGTCCCGCTTGACCGGGTCAGCAGCCTTCTGCGCGATCTGGTGCGGCTGCAGCTGGCGGCTGAGTCCGCGACGGAACCGCCGAAGTTCAGTTATTATTCCCGATCAAAGGACCAGGATGCGATGATGCTGCTGGTGGATGAAGCCTACCGGAGAGATCTGGTGCGCATCTCGACCATGCTGCACGAGAAGGCATCGCCGGCGGTGCGCGACTTTGCGCGGGCCTTCCGGTTCAAAAAGGAGCAGGACTGATGACCGCGGTGCTGGTGTTGACGTTCCTGACGATGCTGTTGTGCGCGGTGCTGCAGCTCCGGGCCTACTTCGATGTGCGCCGTGGGCTGCTTTTGTGGAGCGGCCTGTGCTTCCTGGGCCTGTCCATCTCTAACCTTTTGGTGGTCGCCGATCTGGAGGTGTTTCGGGCCGATCTGTACACGTGGCGACTGGGCACGGCGGCGTTGGCGATGGGCCTGCTGCTTTATGGATTGATCTGGGAGTCGCAGTGAGCCCAATTTCGCATCCTGTTCTGGACATTTTTCTGCTCGGAGTGGTGACCAGCTGCTCGTTCTGCGCGGGACTGTTCTTTTTGCGGTTCTGGCGGAAGACGCGCGATTCGCTCTTTCTGGCATTTGCTGCTTTCTTTGCCATTCAGGGCGTGCTGAGCGCGTCGGTGGCCTCACTGCAACGGCCGAATGAAGGCACCCTGTGGTTCTTCGTGCTGCGGCTGCTCTCGGTGCTGCTGGTGCTGGGGGCGATTGTGCGGAAGAACCTCGGACGCGGGTAGGTCCTCAGTTGACGATTGCGGTCATTCCGCTTCGAGTTCCGGCCGGCTGCGGCGGAGGCGAGCGAGCAGCGCCGATGGCTTCAGTGACTGAGGATAGCTGGCCATGCTGGCGAGGAATGCCGGGAAGGTATCGTTCGCCATGCGCAGCGAGTTGGGCAGTACATAGATGTTCATGATGACCTCGCTGACCACGAGGGATGCCGCGGCGCCGTACAGCCCTTTCCAGTGGGCCATGGCGAAGCAGAGGGCACAGGTGATGCTGGTTGCGAACATGTAGACAACCGCCAGCTGTTGATGGCGGTTGGTGGCCGTGAGCAAAGTGGCGCTAGTGAGCCAGAGAGCGAAAAACAGCACTCCAAGGAGGAGGATCGCCAGCAACCCCTGGCTCGGGGGGACACGTCCGCGGCTCCAATGAGTCAGAATCCACGGGCCGACGGTGATCAGCCCAAGTACCACAGCTGTAGCAAAGAAGAGCGCGAACTGGCAGGCACGGCGGTGGAGCGATTTCACGATATCCCAGCGGCCAGCTCCGAAGGCGATGGTGAATTCGGGCTCGAAGGTGCTGTTAATCATCTGCACCATTTGCAGGGCGCCGCGGGAGATGGTCCGCGCGGCGGAGAAGATGACCACGCTGGTGGAGCCGAGCGCATAGTTGACCGCCAACTGGGAGCCGGCAAGATTGAGGGAGTTGCCGATGGGGAAGCACATGAACGCGACCGCCGGACGGAAGAGCGCCTTTACTTGCGCGATGCTTGCATGGCGCAAGCCGAACTCAAGCCACGGCAGGTCGCGCTTCACCATCCACGCGAAGACGAGGGTGCCGGCGATGTTGGCAGCCGCAAAGACCAGCGCGACAATGCGCGGCCCCTGATGCAGGGCAACGGCTGCCAGCGTGACGGCGAACGCCGTCAGTGACATCATGCTTTTCACAAAACCGCCATAGGCATAGCGCCCGACGCAGCGGTAGGCGGACTGCAACAACTGTTCGAGCTGCCCAAGGAGGACCGAGAGGCCGAGGTAGAAGATGATCCATTTGGTATCGCTCTCATCGATGGCATGGATCGACAGAAGCTGCGCGGCGGGAAGAAAGTAGAGCGCGCTGCAAAAAACGACGATCGCGATGGAGCACAGCATGGCAATCAGCCACCAGCAACTCTGGAAGACACGCAAGGCGCCGGCCCTGTCCTCACGCGCGACCATCATGGTCATCTCATTGCCGGCCACCGACCCGAAACCGACCGATGAGAAACTGAGGTATGTGGGGATGGTGTTGACGATCAGCCAGTCTCCATAGAGGGACATGCTCCAGTAATGAAGGAAGACGGGGAGCTGAACCGCCTGGATGAGGATGGAAGATAGCCGCGAAATCCAGTTGGACAAGAAACTCCAAGCCAGCCTTCGTTTTGTCGCGGAATCCATCTCTAACTGTCCTCAGTTCCCATCCTACGGTGATTCGCATCAGTTGATCCCCGGAGCATGCCTCCGCCGTGGGAGAGAGGCAATGCCGCGTCCCCGTTGGAATATAACTGCCTCAATTTCGCTTACCGTGGAGGAGCGAAACGGTTCTTTGCACGAGCGGTCGAAGAATTTTCTTGGCCCGCCCGGACAGACTGACCGGTTGGCGAATTCGGCCACCGCCGGCGAACTCCGCCAGAAGCTTTTGATTGCCCGTCTGCTCCGACCATTCGGCAAACAACGGCACAATCTCCGCGCGCTCTTGGGCGGCGAATTCCTCCGACGCGGCAGACAGGTATCGCAAGAAATTGTCGCAGCTGGCCTGACTGACCCAAGCGCGCTCTTCCGCTCCTGCCATGCCGGCACGAGTGGCGGCTAGCGGGAAAACGTCATTGAACATGCGCATTTCGTCGCGTATCCACATGCCGAGCCGTTTACGGAATTTATTGCCGTCATGGCCGACGCGGTAACCGCTGACGATCTCGCTTTCATATATAAAGCTTCCAAACGGCGCCAGTTGCGCGAACAATGGCCAGTCACCGAAGGACTCCATGCCGGAAGGGTAGCCGCCGGAGGCCTCGAGCGTCTCTCGCTTGACAGCGAAAGCTGCAAAACTGGCCTTGGGACCATGCTTCTGACTGAGCAGGTTCTGAGGCGGCATCTCGACCTTAGGCGCGCTCAGCAAGTATTCGCGAGTGAGAATGTTGCCATTTGCATCGATGTTCTCCCATGCAGCGCGCACCAGCACGGCATCTTCACGGCGTTCGGCCCCGCGCAACAACACCTCACAAAAATTTGGCCGTGCGAGATCGTCGCTGCTGAGCAGAGTTACCCAGTCGCCCGACAAGTTGGAAAACGTGAAGTTCCATTGGCCACTGATGCCCACGCCGGGTGGGGGCGTCAGACCGCGGACCTGGCCGGCATACTTTGCAATGATCTCAGGTGTGTTGTCTGTGCTGTAGTGGTCCGAAATGACGATCTCATCCGGAGGACGCGTCTGCTTCAATAGGGAGAGGATGGTGGCCTCAAGGTAATTGCCCTGGTTGAATGCGGGAATGCCTACCGAGAATCTCACAGGTCTCCCATCTGTCCGCTTACAGCAGCCTGACGAGCCTCTGCGACTGCCGTGGTTCCGCTGAAGGTGCTAATCCCGCTTTAGGAAGTGATGGCGAATGGAGCGGGCTAGCGCCCCTGGAAAGGCCCGGACGACGGTTCTAAGGGTTCGCGACGTTCTGGCCTTTTCGTACAGGGCGGGATGGATTATTGTCTGGGGTTTCGCATAGCCCTTTTCCAGCAGCGGATGATCGGGCGCGACAAAGAGGACCATGTTTTGCTGGTACCAATATTCCACTCTTGGGTCGCCGAGTATCTGCGGGCGAACTGCATCGATTGCTTTGAATCCCTGCGCCTCAAAAAGATCAATCCAGTAAGGCAGATACCGCTCATTGATGTGATTGATGCCACCTTGTCCCGGAACCGCCGCGGAGAACGCGACGCAAGGGGCAAGTGAGGTCAGGTCAGCGACTAGCCCGCGCGCTCTGGAATTTGCGAGATGCTCTCCTACTTCCAAACAGACTGCCAAGTCAAAGGCGCGGCCAAGATTGACTGGCCTGCTAAGGTCGCGGGCCAGGAAGCGATCCGGGGGGATTCGCAACTGCGATCGATCCACGTAGTCGCCGTCGATGCCCCACACATCCGGGACCCCCTGAGCGATAAATTCTGCTGCCCACGGGGCTACCCCACAGCCTACATCCGCCACGCTTCGAACCGGCAGGATGGAGAGAAGAACCTTTACCACCACCGCGGCAGAGCTGGCTGAACCACCCGATTGGTGCTCATAAAACGTGGTTGTATAGGGCGTGGCGGAGCTTCTCATTTTTAGTACATGGTAGCAGAGCCGATGCATGACCGATTGCGTAATTTTCGGTTCGACGGTCAATCGTTTCTGGGTCATGAGACGTTCGAGTAGGTCTTTCCGTCGCGTGGCCCGATCTAAGTTTGCGTTGCGAGGACTGGCGCTTGCGAACCATGGGAGCGCCCGATTTATCCGGCCAAATGCATTTTGGCCCTCGCTGCGCAAAACATGTGATTGACATCATCCTAACGATTGCGCAGCTTGCGGTCGATGTCGACCTTTTCGGCCATGAGGCTTTCGAGCGCGTCTTTGTCGCCGCGGCGGTCGGCTTCGGCGATCTGGTGACGTAGTTCGCGCTGGCGGCGTTCGAGACTGCGGTATTTCAGGGCTTCGATAGCGCCTTCGACCTGCAGCGGATCGCTCTCCGCAGGGGCGTGATCGAGGGTGTGCGCGAGATGTGCGCGCAGCTCATCGGAGTGCGCTGCATCGAGCGGGTTGGGCGGAGCGGGCGCATTGGCGAGCGCGTCGAGCAGATCGGCGGTAGCGAGGTCGGCGATCCATTCCGGGTGCGCGGTGAGGGAGCCGGCGGCAAATTCGCGTATTGGATCGCCTTCGGGAAGGACGAGCGCGCGGAGCAGGATGCGCTCAGTCTCGGTGACAGGCTCGGCGCGGTGCGTGGGGATGCTTTCAGTGCGCTGCGCGGCAGCCTGCTTCAGTTCCTGGCGCATGAGCGCGGAGTCGATGCCGAGCTTGTTGGCGGCGTCCTCGGCGAACTGGTTGCGGCGGATGGGATGCGCCATGCGGCGGATGTGCGGCAGCAGGAAATTGAGCGCCTTGACCTTCGCTTCAGCGGCGTGCCCGGGAAAGAGTTGCCGCGCGCGCTCAATGAGGTAGTCGGAGTAGCGCTTGGCGTTGCGCAGTGCCGCGCCGTAGGCCTGGATGCCGTGCTCGCGTACGAAGCGGTCGGGATCGAAGCCGCCTTCAAGGGTGACGATCTTGACGTCGAAATCTTCTTCGGTGAGCATCGCGATGGATTTTTCAGCCGCGTTGGCGCCGGCGAGATCGGGGTCGAAGTTGACGATGACGCGCTTGGTGAAGCGTGCGAGCAGACGGACCTGCGCCTCTGTAAACGCGGTGCCCGAGACAGCGACGACGTTGTGAATACCCGCCATGTAGACCGAGATGCAGTCCATCTGGCCTTCGACGAGGAGCGCGAAATCGGCGGAGCGCATATCGCCCTTGGCCTTGTCGAGGTTGAAGAGCACGCTGCCTTTCGAGTAAAGCGGTCCTTCGGGCGAGTTGAGATATTTAGGGATGTCGCGGCCTTTTTCGTCTTTCGCGTCCAGCGCGCGTGCGGTGAAGGCGATGACTTTGCCGGCTTCGTTGGCGATGGGGAAGGTGACGCGTTTGCGGAAGCGCGCATACATCGGGCCGGGCGAGCCGTCCGCCTGCTCCTTGGCGCTGAAGAGACCGCTGGCGCGCAGTGCGACGTCGGAGAAGTGCGCGCGCAGGGCATCGCGCATGGCGTTGAAGTCCTCGGGCGCATAGCCGATGCGGAAGGTCTTGATGGTTTCAGGTGAGACGCCACGGGTGGTCAGATATTCGCGCGCGCGAGCGCCTTCGGGTGATTTGAGCTGCGCCT
>DATNEM010000266.1:0-8736 GCA_035552995.1 Acidobacteriaceae bacterium
GCGTGAGCTCACCTCAGCCGAGATGGTCGACTTCTGGGCAGACTGGGCCAGCCGCTATCCCATCGTCTCCATCGAAGACGGCCTGGCCGAAGATGACTGGGACGGGTGGAAGCTGCTGACGGACAAAATCGGCCATATCCAACTCGTCGGCGACGATCTGTTCGTGACCAATACAGAGCGCCTGCAGCAGGGCATCGAAGCGAAGGTTGCGAATTCAATCCTGATCAAGGTCAACCAGATCGGCACCGTTTCGCAGACGCTTGAGGCCATCGAGCTCGGCCGTCGCTACGGCTATACGTCCGTCATCAGCCACCGCTCCGGCGAGACCGAGGATACCTTCATCGCCGATCTCGCGGTCGCCACCAACGCAGGCCAGATCAAGACAGGTTCAGCTTCGCGCACCGACCGTATCGCAAAATACAATCAGCTGCTGCGCATTGAAGAGCAGCTTGGCCAGGCCGCCGAATTCCTAGGCATTGAGTCGCTGAATTTCCAATAGGACAATAATCGGTGTGAAACGCCGCAGTGGACGACCCGGCACCAGCACGCGCGAGAGAGGCGCAATGACTGCCGATGAAGTGAAGAGGCTTCTCTCGCTCGTGCCGCATCCCCGCGAAGGCGGCTTCTACGCCCGTACTTATGAAGCAGGCGAGATGTTGCCGCCGGCAGCTTTCAGCGATAGCCGCTATCCCGGGCCACGTCACACAAGTACGGCAATCTACTATCTGCTCGAGCCAGACACCTTCAGTGAAATGCATCGGCTTGCCTCCGATGAGATATTCCACTTCTATGCCGGCGATCCGGTGGAGATGCTGCAACTCGATCCAAACGGCAGTGGGCAAGTTATTCGTATCGGCAATCGTCTTGAACTGGGCGAGCGTCCACAAGTGGTTGTGCCGCGGGGCATGTGGCAAGGCTCGCGGCTTGTGTCACAAGGACGATGGGCGCTGCTAGGCTGCACTGTTTCGCCCGGCTTCGACTTCGCCGACTATGAAGCCGGTTCGCGCGAAGAACTCTGTGCTGGCTGGCCTGAGTTTCGCGACCTGATCTCTGCCTTAACTCACACAGATTGAGTTGATTCGCGTTTGGCGCTCGTTGCCCGTTTCAAATTCACGCCCCCATTACCAAAGGCGCGTCCGCGCGTGGCTCTCCTCATGCGGTCGCTCGCGGAACCCGATAGGTCTACTAAAGCTCAAAGAGCTGCTGTGCTGCACTCGCGGACTCAGAGCGAACGTAGCACCCAGGAGAAAAACATGAAGAACCTGAAGCACATGCTGTCTGCCTTTCTCAAGGAAGAGTCAGGCCAGGACCTGATCGAGTACGCTCTGGTTGCCGCTCTGGTCGGACTCGGCGCGCTGGCTTCGATGAAGGGCCTCTCGAATGCGATCGGCAACTCCTTCAATGGCGTAGGCAATGCGCTCACCAACGCAGTTGCGTAAGCAGGCCATTCTCTTTGTAGTCTGCTAGTCCATCCGCGGGGCGGGGCAGAGCGGCACTTGCCGTCCGCATTGCCTCATCGCTATTCCAGGGAACCGTCGAGGAAACGCCCGGTGATTCCGCCATAGGCATCGATGCGGCGATCGCGCAGAAAAGGCCAGTGCTGCCGCGTTATCTCGATGAGCTTCAGATCGAGATCGGCGGTAAGAATCTCTTCCTTGTTGTGCGAAGCTTGAGCCAGGACGCGCCCGAAGGGATCAGCAATGAAACTGCCGCCCCAGAACTCTAAGCCTGAAGCGGGCGTTTGATCGTCAAGTCCCCGGATGCTGACCCCATCGTGTACGACGTCGCCATGCTCATGCCCCACGCGATTCACCGCACACACGAAGACGCCGTTGGCGATGGCGTGCGCACGCTGCATGGTCTGCCAGGCTGAATACTGCGCCTCGCCGAACTCGGCCTTCTCGGTCGGGTGCCAGCCGATAGCGGTGGGATAGAAAAGAATCTCCGCGCCATGCAGCGCAGTTAGCCGCGCAGCCTCGGGATACCACTGGTCCCAGCAGACGAGCGTGCCTACATTCCCATTGCTGGTCGCAATCGAGCGAAAGCCCAGATCGCCCGGCGTGAAGTAGAACTTCTCATAGTAGAGCGGGTCGTCGGGGATGTGCATCTTGCGATAGGTCCCCGCGATGTTGTCGCGGGCCTGGCTTGCCGGATCGAGCACCGCTGCAGTGTTGTGATAGATCCCAGCCGCGCGGCGCTCGAACAAAGAAGCCACCAGCGTGATCTTTTTCTCTCGCACAATGGCGGCCAGACGCTCCGTGCTGGGGCCGGGAATCGACTCCGCGAGAGCGAAGAGCGCATGGTCCTCACGCTGGCAGAAATATTGCGCGCGAAACAACTCCGGCAGACAGACGATCTTCGCGCCATCGTGCGCCGCGCGACGCACGAAATCGCAGGCGCGGTCAAGATTCTCTGCGGTCGAAGGCGCGCAAGCCATCTGAATCAACGCGACGCGAGTCTTATTTGCTTCCATGCATCACTCCAGCAGAAAAGGCGTCGGCGGTTGCCGACGCCTCTCATTGTCTCAGGTTCAAATTACTTCTTATCGTCGAAGATCAGGATCGCTGCAGCAATCGTGGTCGTCCACAATCCGTTCTTGTGGCCCACGGCGGATTGCGTTACGTTCGCAGTGCGCACAATCTTATTCGAGATCCGATAGATCTCTTTCTTCTCGTCCCAGCTTTTGTCGGGATCAAAATCCACATCGAGCGTGGTCGCCAGCATTTCAGCGGCAAGCTCTTCGGCGTAGTCGCCGGCCTGGTCTTCCGTCTCGCCGAAGCTGTGGTGCTCGGAGAGATAACCATAGGTCGAGCGGTCCGTCGGGATTGCCACGCCTATCGAGCTCACGACGAGACGGTGCGGCTCGCGCGTAGAGTTCTCCGCCACCACTGCGAAAACGACCTCACCGGGATGCAGGTATTTCAAACCTTCCTTGCGGGGAATGAGCTTGCAGTACGGGGGGAAGATGGATGAGACACGCACCAGATTCTGTGCGGCGATGCCTGCATCACGAAGCGCCATCTCAAAGGAGGTCAGACGCTCTTTATGTTTGCCGACGCCTTTGGTGAAGAAGAGGCGCTTGGGGACCATGTCCTTGCCCAATGGGGAGACCCTCCGGAGAGAACAAAAAATGTGGCGACCCACGAAGTTGCGCCGGAATTTCTGGTGCACGCGCCGAGCGGTTGAGCCTTGTCAAACTTATCACAGTCGATGCAGCGGAATGTTACAAAATCACGCGGCTGACGCGGCTTATCGCAAGCAGCGCCGCACGGCTGCCAAATCGCCTCGCGATCACTTCCTGGCCGATGATCGCGCGGCATTAATTGCACGTCATCTTGCGCGAGTGATAGCCTCAAAGGGTCGCTTCATCCCCGGTTTTCACTGGAGTTTTCCTACACATGCAGACCAGTTATAACGGCATCCCTGTCCCCGCAAACGGCAGGGCGATTGAGTACGCCAACGGAAAGTACACCGTACCTGACAATCCTGTCATCCCGTTCATCGAAGGCGACGGCACGGGCCGCGACATCTGGAAGGCCTCACAGCGCGTCTTTGACGCAGCCGTGGAGAAGGCCTACGGCGGCAAGCGCAAGGTGGCATGGTACGAGGTGCTGGCCGGCGAGAAGAGCTATCGCCAGACGCAGAACTGGCTTCCTGACGACACCGTGAAGGCCACAGTCGACTTCCGCGTCTCGATCAAAGGACCGCTGACGACGCCTGTTGGCGGCGGCATTCGCAGCTTGAACGTCGCGCTGCGCCAGTTGATGGACCTCTACCAGTGCATTCGCCCGGTGAAGTACTACGCAGGCGTGCCCAGCCCGGTGAAGCACCCGGAGAAGCTGGATGTGGTGATCTTCCGCGAGAACACGGAGGACATTTACGCCGGCATCGAGTTCCGCGAGGGAACACCCGAGGCGGAGAAGTTCATCAAGTTCGTGAACGAGGACATGTTGAAGGGCGGCAAGAAGAAGGTGCGGCTGGACTCGGGTGTCGGGGTGAAGCCCATCTCGATCACCGGTTCGAAGCGCCTGGTGCGCGCGGCGATTCAGTACGCGCTGGACAATGGCCGCAAGACAGTCACGCTGGTCCATAAGGGCAACATCCAGAAGTTCACCGAGGGCGCGTTCCGGGAGTGGGGCTACGAAGTCGCTACGCAGGAGTTCCGCGAACAGACCGTTACGGAGCGCGAGAGCTGGATCCTCGGCAATGTGGAGGCGAATCCGAAGATCACGCCGGAAGAGAACGCGGCGCTGATCGAGCCGGGCATCGAGTTTGCGCCGAAGGAGTTCGGCGAGTCGGTGGTTGCCGAAGTAAAGAGCGTGCTTGCGGCGATCGGGGCATCGCACGGCGGCGGTAAGTGGAAGTCGAAGATTCTGGTCAATGATCGCATCGCCGATTCCATCTTTCAGCAGATCATCATCCGGCCGTCGGACTATTCCGTCCTCGCGACGACCAATCTGAACGGCGACTACATCTCGGATGCGGCGGCAGCGCAGGTCGGCGGCCTGGGCATCGCGCCCGGCGCCAATGTCGGCGATGGCTACGCGGTCTTTGAGGCGACGCACGGCACTGCGCCGAAGTACGCGGACAAGGACGTCATCAATCCTGGCTCGGTGATGCTCTCGGGCGTGATGCTGTTCGACTTCATCGGCTGGAGCGAGGCCGCGCGTCTGATCGAATCGTCGATGGAGAAGACCATCCAGCAGAAGCAAGTGACCTACGACTTCGAGCGGCAGATGCAGGGCGCAACCAAGGTAAAGACCAGCGAGTTCGCCACACGCATGATCGAGAATATGTAACCACGGATAATCGGGAATTTCGAGAATCAGATTCCTCCGCTTCGCAGCGGAATGACAAGACTTGGAGATTGCATGGGCAGGAAAAAGGTAACGATTGTTGGAGCAGGAAACGTAGGCGCGACCGCTGCGCACTGGATCGCAGCGAAGGAACTCGCGGATGTGGTGCTGATCGATGTGGTCGAAGGCGTGCCGCAGGGCAAGGCGCTCGACCTGCTGGAGGCGATGCCGATCGAGAAGCGCGACGTGTCAGTTGTCGGTACGAACGACTATGCCGATACGGCCAACTCGGACATCGTGGTCATCACCGCAGGCATTGCGCGCAAGCCAGGCATGAGCCGCGATGACTTGCTCAACACCAACTTCAAGATCATGTCGGACGTGGTCTCGAAGGCAGTGGCGGCTTCGCCGAACTGCATCCTGATCATCGTCTCCAATCCGCTCGACGCGATGGCGCAGACGGCGTTCAAACAGGCCGGGCTGCCGCGCGAGCGCGTGATCGGCATGGCGGGCGTGCTGGACTCGGCGCGCTTCCGCACCTTCATCGCCGAGGAGTTGAAGGTCTCGGTCGAGAACGTCACGGCCTTCGTGCTGGGCGGCCACGGCGACACCATGGTGCCGCTCTCGCGCTACTCGACCGTTGCCGGCATTCCGATCACGGAGCTGATCGAGCCGGCGCGGCTGAAGGAGCTTGAGTCGCGCACGGCGAACGGCGGCGCGGAGATCGTCAAGCACCTGAAGACCGGCTCGGCTTACTATGCGCCGTCCGCGGCGACGGTGGAGATGGTCGAGGCGATCCTGAAGGACAAGAAGAAGATCCTTCCGTGTGCGGCGTACCTGCAGGGCGAGTACGGCATCAGCGGGCTCTACGTCGGCGTGCCGTGCAAGCTGGGCGCCGCGGGCCTGGAGCAGATCATCCAGATCAAGCTCACCGCCGAGGAGCAGGCCGCGCTGAACAAGTCGGCCGATGCGGTGAAGGAGCTTTGCTCGGTGATTGGCGTGGCATAGCCAGGACAATGGCTTAACACCGATTTACACCGATGGCACGGATTTTGAAAGAGGAAGGCCCGCTCAATGAGCGGGCCTTCTTTCTTGAGAAGCAGATTCCTCCGCTTCGCTGCGGAATGACAAATAAATACAGAGATTCTGAGCGCGTTGCGCTCAGAATGACGGCACGTCAGTGTGTCAGCACTTTTATGCGACGCGGTCGATGGTGACGGATTCGAGCACGACGGGGGTACGGGGTTTGTCCTGGGCGGCGGTGGGGACTTTGCTGATCTTCTCGACGATGTCGTAGCCTTCGACAACCTCGCCGAAGATGGTGTGCTTGCCGGTGAGCCAGCTCGTGTCCGCGACGGTGATGAAGAACTGGCTGCCGTTGGTGTTGGGGCCGGCGTTGGCCATGGCCAGCTTGCCGGGCTTCTGGAAGCCGTGGGGCGAGCCTTTGGTCTCGTCGGCGAACTTGTAGCCGGGACCACCCATGCCGGAGCCTTCGGGGTCGCCGCCCTGGATCATGAAGTCGGGAATGACGCGGTGGAAGATGGTGCCGTCGTAGAGCTTGGCGCCCTTCTTGGAGCGGCTGTTCCACTCTTTGGTGCCTTCGGCGAGGCCGATGAAGTTGGCGACGGTCTGCGGCGCGTCTTTTTCGAACAATTCGACGACGATCTTTCCGAGGGAGGTGTTGAAGGTGGCGTAAGTTCCGGGCTTGGTTGGCATTGGGACTCCAGTTCTCAGTGGTTAGTTCTCAGTTCTCAGTTTAGAAGCAGATCCTTCGTTCTTGTGAGGAAGTGACACAGACAAATACAGGAGTCCTTCGCTGCGCTCAGGATGACGGACGCGGTGGTGGCGTCATTGCGGCATCGCGCGAGAGGTAGCAGGTGCGGATGAATCCGTAGGCGTTCCCGATGCCGGCAGCGGCGGCATGGGCTGGCCGGGGCGGACGATGGTGACATGGTTGATAGTGACCGGCGAGAGTGGCTTGTCCCTGGCGTTGCGCTCGACGCGGGCGATCGAGGCGACGATCAGGACGGAGTGCGGATCGCACTGGCCGAAGATGGTGTAGTGACCGTCGAGATCGGGCTGCGGAGCTTCGGTGATGAAGAACTGGGCAGAGTTGGTATTCGGGCCGGAGTTGGCCATGGCGAGGCGGCCGGGGACGGAGAAGGTGAGGCCGGGAACGATCTCGTCGTCGAAGAAGTATCCGGCGTCGCCCGAGCCATCGCCCGCGGTGTCGCCGCCCTGAATCATGAATCCGGGGATGACGCGGTGGAAGGTGAGGCCATCGTAGAAGGGTTTGCCGTGGATCTTGGGACTGTCAGGTCCCTTGGTGTAGTCTTTGGTGCCTTCGGCCAGGCCGATGAAGTTGGCGACCGCGTTGGGCGCCTCCTTGTCGAAGGTCTTGCAGGTGAGGCGACCCATGGAACTGTCGATCACGATGGTGGGGCCGGTGGGAACAGGTTCGGGCCTGGCAGCGGAGGCAGATGGGCCGGGCGCGTCGGGCAGTGCGGGGGGTGCGACGGTCTGCGCCGCCGCGGGAAGCGTGGCGAGAGCGAAGACCAGAAGGCAGCCAATGGCCGGACTGCCGCGGAAACCTGTGCGTTTTTTTAATTTGGACTTGGCGCGCAAAATATCTGGAATCAGAGAGATGCCGGAATTGTGATCCGGCAAAATATTGAAAACAGATAGTTTATGCACAAAATTCCTCGAATCAGCAAGTTAGGGGGAAGTGCGATCAGGGAGTTTGCACCGGTTTGCGTAAACCGCCCTATCTTTATTTTACCGGTTTGGACCAAACTACTATGCCACTTGGCGAGGTTTTTTATTTCAAGGCAAGCCAACGAGTTGCGACGATTTTGCGCGGACAGGGGTCTTGACAGCCTTTTCGAGATTCGAGGGCCGCGGTTCGAGGTTCGAGGCGGGTGCGAGGAGCGAGAGGGCTGGACGTGGAGGGCCTAGAAAGGCAGAAATAGACAGATGAATCTCGAGCTATGAGCTCAGGGCTCAGCTGACAGCCTGGTTTCGAGAATTGAGATGAGCTTGGCGGAGATTGCGCAACTGGTGAAGCGGATGCGGGTTTTCTTGGAACGTAGACGGAGTGCGCAGGGCCGCAGTGTCCGACGGGGAATAGGCTAGGGAACGGTGTGCGACGGATTCGGCAAAGTGCGACCTGTTTATAGGGCGGGCTTACAGCCCTTGGATGATGCCCGGGTTTCTTGACCCTGGGGCTTTGCCCCAGGCTGGTATAGGACGCGCCTTCGGCGCTTTTGGGGCGTCCGGTTGTGATGATAGCGATGCGCTATTGTCATTTTGCGGTGCCAGGTTGGGATGAGGTGGTAATGGCGATGCGGATTTCCGGCGGGCAAGGGGAAAGACAAATGCGGGGGTTCCTCGACTTTGGCCGCGCTGCGGCGTTGGCTCGGGAGGATGGCGAAAAACACATGCAGGTCCTTCGACTGCGCGTTCCGCTCACGCGGATCGCTTCGCTCGGGATGACACGGATGACGGAGCGGGTTAGCTCATGCGGGCTGGGCTGGCAGGGTGGTGTGCGGACGGCGCTGGCGTTTGCGCTTTGCATGCTGATGGTGGAGCAGCCGCTGATGGCGGCGGGGAATCAGGACAAGCGCGGGCCAACGGCGCAGACGGCGAAGGAAGGCAATTCCGCTCAAGGCAAGGGTGAGAACCGCGTGGAGCATGCGCTGAACCGGCTGACCTTTGGGCCGCGTCCGGGCGATGTGACTGCGGTGGAAAAGATGGGGCTGACGGAGTGGCTCGAACAGCAACTGAACCCGGAGAAGATTGACGATTCGGCGCTGGACGCTCGGCTGCAGTCGCAGTTTCCGGCGATGTTTTTGCCGCAGCAGGAGCTGGTGGAACGGTATCCGAGCCAACAAATAATCCGGCAGCTTTCGATGCGGGAAGATCGCGGCGATGGAATGGGAAT
>DATNEM010000267.1:0-10501 GCA_035552995.1 Acidobacteriaceae bacterium
GAATCGCGTAGATGCGGTTGAACCGGTTGAAGCGGTACCACGCAGAACGCCGCACGCGCCTTTGCCGGTGCACAGCATAGCCCAATCTGCCCGTGTCGTGGGATCGATGGCTTCGCGGGCGGTGTCTACAATGGATGGCATCCCTGAACGGCTGAAGTTTTTGTGGATTTGAGTGATGCAGGACCCCCGTGTGGCCGCGCCTCGTTCATTCAGGCGGGAGCCCTCGGAGGAATCGAGGTTTGAGGCGGTGCGTTGGATGAGGCTGGGACGAGCGGTAAAGGGGCTTCTGCCGGGAGTAAAGGGGATGCGGCTGGGAATGAAAGCACTGCTGTTGGGGATCGTGATCGCGCTGCTGGCCGCGGCGCCGGCCTGGGCTACGGACTTTCACGGCCAGGTTGTCTTCGGCGGGCTGCCGGTGCCGGGCGCGCAGGCTACCGTGACGGCGACGCAAGGCGACAAGACCGTCACCGCAGTCACGGACGATCAGGGGTTGTTTGGCTTTGCCGATCTCACCGACGGCGCCTGGACCATCACCATCACCATGACGGGCTTTGCGCCGATCAAAGAGCCGATCACGGTCGCGCCCAACTCGCCGATCCCGGTCTTTGAGCTGAAGCTGCAGACGCTGGCGCAGATCCGCGAAGAGGACAAGCCGGTGAAGGTTGAGCCCGGCGCTGCGCCTGCAATTGCGGCCGCGACGACATCGCCCGCAGCAGACACAACGGCCTCCGCAGCGAAGGGTAAGGCGCCTGCGAAGGCCAACGGCAAGCCGGCGGCCGGAAATCAGACCGCCGCCAATGCTCCGCCTGAAGCGCCGCAGCCTGCCGCACAGGAAGCAAGCAGTGCGCCGTCTCCCGATGGTTTCCTCATCAACGGCAGCGTGAACAATGCGGCGACGTCGCAGTTTTCGCTCTCGCAGGCCTTCGGCAACGCGCGCAACAGCCGGTCGTTGTACAACATTCAACTCGGGTTGCGGGTCACCAGCTCTTCGCTGAATGCGAACAGCTATTCGCTGCTGGGTCCGGAGACCAAGCCGAACTTCACCAACTACGCGGCACAGCTCACCTTCGGGGGTCCGCTCAAGATTCCGCATCTGATTCCGCTCTATCGCGCGCCGAACTTCTTCGTCAGCTATGGCCGTTCGCGCAACGCCAGCGTCAATATCCCCACGGTGCTGGTGCCGACCGGGCTGCAATCGAACGGCGACTACCACCTCTCCGCACTGACGGCGATTACGGGCAAGGTGGTCTATGAGCCCGCCGCGACGTTCCAGCCTGCGCTGCAGCCGGGCTGCAATCTGACGCCGGGCACGCCTTTCCCTCTGGTCGCCAACCCCGCGAATTCTCTCGACCAGTACATCCCTTCCGCCTGCATCAGCCCAGTAGCGACGAACCTGCTGAAGCTCTATCCCGGGCCCAACAAGAGCCAGATTTCCGGCCTCAACTTTCAGGTTCCGCTTTCCAGCGACTCGCACGGCGACACGTTCAGCACCAATCTGTCCAAGCAGCTCGGAAACAAGAACAACATCAACGGCAGCTACAACCTCTCGAGCACGCGCAACAGCAATCCGAACCTCTTCGGATTTATCGACCGGCAGAATGTCCTCGGCCAGAGCATGAACGTGAACTGGTACCACCGGATCTCGCAGCGCCTTTCCGGCAGCCTGCGTTACGACTTCAGCCGCAGCCGCAACGACCAGACCAACCAGTTCGACAATGCAAACGGAAATCTCTCCGGGCAGGTGGGCATCTCGGGCAATCCTCAGGCGGGCGGCAATCTCCAGGACCAGCCTGCCAACTACGGCCCTCCAGGCCTGAGCTTCACGCAGAGCCAGGTGACGGGACTCTCTGATGGCGTCAGCTATCACAATCGCAGCCAGACTCAGACGATCCAGTTCAACGGGAACTGGAACCGCTTCCGTCACGAGATGCAGTTCGGCGGCGCCTTCAGCCGGCGCGAGTGGAATTATCTGCAGCAAAGCAATCCGCGCGGCAGCATCGCCTTTACCGGCGCAGCCACGCAGACGGTCTCAGGCGGAACGCCACAGGGAGGTCTGGATTTTGCGGACTTCCTGCTCGGCCTGCCCGACACCAGCCAGATCGCCTATGGCAACGCGGACAAGTATCTGCGCGAGTCGGTCTACAACGCATTTTTCAAGGATGATTTCCGCGTAAGTCCGGAGTTCACCCTCAATGTGGGCCTGCGCTGGACCTACGACGCTCCAGTCACGGAGACAAAGAACCGGCTGGTGAACCTGGACTTCGCCCCGGACTTTACGAGCCAGACCCAGGTGCTGGGCGCCAACCCGGTGGGATACAACAACCGGCACTTCCCCAGCTCGCTGCTGCGGCCGGACAAGGCTGGCTTTGAGCCGAGCACCGCGATTGCGTGGCGGCCCATCTCCGGCTCGTCTCTGCTGGTGCGCGCCGGCTATGGCCTCTATCACGACTCGTCGGTCTATCAGCAAACGGCGTACAACATGGCGCAGCAGGCGCCGCTCTCCACCAGCCTCAGCATTGCCACCAGCCCAAGCTGCGTGCTGAACATCGCGGCGCCGTTCCCCCAGCTTTGCGGGACTGCGACGACGAATACGTTTGCCGTCGATCCCAACTTCCGCGTGGGCTACGTTCATGCATGGAACCTCTCGCTGCAGCGCGATCTGCCTGCGGCGTTGCAGCTTTACGTCGTCTACAACGGCTCCAAGGGTGAGCACGGCGTGCAGGAATCCCTGCCCAACACCTACGCACCCGGGCTTGCGGACCCTTGCCCCGCTTGCCCGAAGGGCTTCTACTACCGCACCTCTAACGGCAATTCCACGTATGAGGCCGGCCAGGTGCAGGTGCGGCGCCGGCTGCGCGCCGGCTTCCAGGCGACCGTGACCTATACCTACTCCAAGTCGCTGGACGATGACTTCTCCTACGGCGGTTCGGGCCCGGTGTTCGCGGGACAGAGCTCCGCGGGTTCGCCGCAGGTGGCACAGGACTGGAGGCACCCCGAGGCGCAGCGCGGCCTCTCCACCTTCGATCAGCGCCACAAGCTGCAACTGACGGCGCAGTACACCACGGGCATGGGCCTCGGCGGGCATCCTCTGATGAGCGGCTGGCGCGGCGCGATCTACAAGGAATGGACTGTACTGACGAACATCACCATCGCGAGCGGACTGCCTGAGACCGTGTTGACTCCAAGCGCCGTTCCCGGCAGCGCTTACACCAATATCCTCCGCGCAGATTTGACAGGAAAGCCGATCTACCAGGGCGATCCCAACAATCCCTTGGTCCATCTGAATGAGAGCGCCTTCCAGCCACCCTCGGGCCACTTTGGTACTGCACCGCGCGACTTCATCATCGGACCGAACCAGTTCAGCATGAACGGCTCCATGCAGCGCACCTTCCGGCTGCATGACAGGATCAGCATGGACACGCGTATCGACGCGACCAATGTACTCAATCACGTGACCTTCAATAGTTGGAATACGAACCTGTCGACCATCAATTCGACCACCACCACCAACAACTCGCAGTTCGGCACTCCCACCGGCGCCAGCCAGATGCGCGCTGTGAGCCTTAGTCTGCGCGTGAGGTACTAAGAGTTATGCGACCTTTCAACAAGCCTGAAACAATCTCCGCACTGTTGGCCGGCGGCGCGCTGCTGGCCGCGACCACCTTCGCCTTCGCGCAGTTGTCCGGCACCAACAAATCGCCGGACGCAAGCGGGACGCAAACCATTACCGGAGCGGCCGCGCAGCTCGTCATCGAGACGGTGACCGCGAAGGACAAGAGCGGCAAGACCATCACTGGCCTGACCAAGGACGACTTCACGCTGACCGAAGACGGCGTCGCGCAGAAGCTCAGCTTTGCGGAGTATCAACACCTGCCGGAAGAAGCCACGCCGCTGCCGCCTGCGCCCGCGGGCAGCGAGGACATCAAAATCTACAACCGCCTGGCCCGCGAGCAGATCAAGACCGAAGCTGTCGGCGAGGTGCGCTACAAGGACAAGCGCCTCATCGTGCTTTACTTCGACATGTCCATGCCGCCCACCGACCAGATGCGGGCGCTGAGCGGCGCGGAGAAGTTTGTCCGCCAGAACATGACCTCGGCGGACCTGCTCTCCATCATGCGTTACTCGAATGGCTCGGTCGACATCCTGCAGGACTTCACCGATGATCGCAACCGCCTGCTCTCCATCCTGGAGACGATGGTTGTCGGCGAGGGCCAGGGCGATACGAACTCCGTCAGCGACGATTCCGCCGCAGACACGGGCGCGGCCTTCGGACAGGACTCGGGCGAGTTCAACATCTTCACCACCGATCGCCAGCTTGCCGCGCTACAGACGGCCGTTGAGACGCTGGGCCACCTCAACGAGAAGAAGGTGATGGTCTATTTCTCCAGTGGCCTGAACCTGAACGGCCTCGACAATCAGGCGCAGCTGAAGGCCACCGAAGACGCGGCCCTGAAAGCGGGCGTGGCTCTCTACCCCGCAGACTCGCGCGGCCTGGTAGCAACGCCGCCCATGGGCGATGCGTCGCACGGTTCGCCCGGTGGGCAGGCCATGTACACCGGCGGCTCCGCCAACTCGATGGTCTCGAACCTGCAGCGCTCGCAGGACACGCTCTTCGCTCTTGGCGGCGACACCGGCGGCAAGGCGTTCCTAGATAACAACGATCTCTCGCTGGGCATCGTGCAGGCGCAGAAGGCAGTGTCGGACTACTACATCCTCGGCTACTACACCAGCAATCACGAGTTGAACGGCAAGTTCCGCAAGATCAAAGTGACGATCGCGAACAATACCGAAGCCAAGCTCGACTTCCGGCAGGGGTATTACGCGGGCAAGACCTGGGGCAACTTCAACGGCTCGGACAAAGAGCGCCAGTTGGAAGACGCTCTGATGCTGCAGGACCCGGTGACGGACCTCGCCATCGGTCTTGAGCTCAACTACTTCCAGCTCAACCGCGCCGAATACTTCGTTCCGGTGATGATGAAGATCCCCGGCAGTGAACTGGTGCTGGCGAAGAAGCGCGGCGCGCAGGAGGCCACCATCGATTTCGTGGGCGAGATCAAGGATGACTACGGCGGGACGACCGTCTCCAACATCCGCGATCATGTCACCGTAAAACTGGGCGATGCGACGGCCGAGCAGTGGGCCAAGGTGCCTATCGAGTACTACTCCGGCTACACGGAGCTGCCGGGCAAATTCACCATCAAGGTGCTGGCGCGCGACGATGCTACGGGCCATATCGGCACGTTCCAGACGTCGTTCGTGATCCCGAACCTGAACAAGGAGACCAAGCGCGTTGCGATCAGCTCGGTCGTGCTCTCCGGCCAGCGCACGCCGCTCACCGACGCAGTCTACAACGCCACCAAAGGCAAGGAGCAGGCCAAGCAAAACGCCGCGGACCCGCTGGTGCAGGATGGGATGCGGATGGTCCCCAGCGTTACGCGCGTCTTCAACAAGGCCCGTCCCCTTTACGTCTACCTGCAGGTGTATCAACAACCGGGAATGCTGGTAGCGAGTGCTGCTCCGCCGCCACCGGTCGGTTCTCCCGCTACCGCAACGGCGGCGCCTGCCACAGCGCCGCCAGCGTTTACACCGCAGCCGCTGATTGGCTTTGTCACGCTCTACCAGGGCGGAAAGAAGGTCTTTGAGTCGAAGCCGGAAGAGGTCGCACCGAATACGACGTCGGAGCTTCACCCCGCGCCGTTGAATTTCGCCCTGGACGTGAGCCAGCTTGCGGCAGGCAAGTACGAATGCCAGGTAACGGTGCTCAACCCGAACGATCGGAAGACGGCGTTCTGGCAGTCGCCGATCCTGCTGACGCAATAAACCAACGCTTGAAAAAACGATAAGATAGGCGGCGTGAATCTGCGCCGCCTTTTTCTTTGCCCGCTCGTCTTCGCGCTTACATCGCTCGCGACATTTTCGTTCGCGCAAACCGCGCCACCGATACCCGATGGCAAGCCGCATACCTTCGTCGTGCAGGGCAGCCAGTTCCTGCTTGACGGCAAGCCGTTCCGCATCATCTCCGGCGAGATGCATTACCCGCGCATCCCGCGCGAGTACTGGCGCGCGCGGCTGAAGATGGCGCGGGCCATGGGCCTCAACGCCATCACCACCTACGTCTTCTGGAACGAACACGAGCCGACGCCGGGCGTGTACGACTTCTCCGGCAACAACGACGTGGCGGAGTTCATCCGCGAGGCGCAGCAGGAAGGACTGTGGGTCATCCTGCGACCCGGCCCGTACGTATGCGCGGAGTGGGACTTCGGCGGCCTGCCAGCCTGGCTGCTGAAAGACCCAACGACCTCCGTCCGCTCAACGGACCCGAAGTTCATGCAACCGGCGACGCGGTGGCTTGTGCGCCTCGGCCGGGAACTTGCGCCGCTCCAGACCGGTAATGGCGGCCCTATCCTGCTCGTCCAGGTTGAAAACGAGTATGGCGGGTTCGGCAATGACCACGTTTATATGGAACAGATCAAGCAGGCCATTGTGAATGCCGGATTCACGAAGGCGCAGCTCTATACGGCTGACAGCGCCGGCTCCGTTCCCAGGGGTTCGCTGCCGGAGCTGCCGGTTGGCATCAACTTTGGCGGCAGCCCGGGCGAGGCGCAGAGGGAGTTTGCCGCGCTGAAACGGCTGCGGCCGGACAATCCCATGTTCAACTCGGAGTTCTGGGACGGCTGGTTCGATCACTGGGGTGATCGTCATGCCCACACGAACGGCGCCGCTCAGGCCGCGAACCTGGCATGGATGTTGGAGCAGGGCGCGTCGGTGTCCATCTACATGTTCCACGGTGGCACCAGTTTCGGCTGGATGAACGGCGCGAACTCCGACGACCGAAGAAAGGACTACCAGCCGGACGTCAGCAGCTACGACTACGACGCGGCGCTCGACGAGAGCGGCCGGCCGACCCCGAAGTTCTTCGCCTTCCGCGACGCGATCGCCAAGGCCACAGGCATCACGCCGCCGCCTGTGCCTGAAGTCGTGGCGCCGATTGCAATCGCGCCGTTCAGGCTGACGGAGGCGGTCTCGCTATGGGATTCGCTGCCGAAGCCGATCGAGAGCGACCATCCGCTGACGATGGAGGAAGTGGGGCAGAACTATGGGTGGATTCTGTACCGCACGCAGATCAGCGGTAGTTCGCCATCGGGCAGCCTCACAATCCACGACTATGCGAGGATCTATCTCGCACAAAATGCCGACTCCGGCGCGGTTGTGGATCGACGCGTGAATGGGGCCATAGCGATTGAATCGTTTGTCCATGGGCCAGCCGATACAACCACTCCTTTCGAGGTGCTGGTAGAGAACACCGGCCGCATCAATTACTCGCACCAGCTTCTGCACGAGCGAAAGGGAATCGTCGACTACACCCCGCCTCAAACAAGTGCACCAACAAAGTGGCAGATGTACCCGCTGCCGATGAACAACGTTGAATCGATGCACTTCAAGAAGGCCGTATGCACCGGACCATGCTTCTACCGCGGTCACTTCAGGGTGACCAAACCCGCGGACACCTTTCTTGACACGAGCAAACTTGGCAAGGGCCAGCTCTGGGTGAACGGGCATGCCATGGGCCGCTTCTGGAAGATCGGTCCGCAGAAGACGCTCTACATTCCCGGCCCGTGGCTGAAGAAAGGCCAGAACGAAGTGATTATCTTCGACGTGGATGGAACGCCGTCGCCTCAGCTAGAAGGGCTGACAAAGCCCAACCTCGGCGACTGAGCCTACATATAATCCACGCCATATTGCACCGGAATCTGGGTGAAGGCAATCCGCGTAGGCGCGGACTCGCGCGCGGGCAGCATGCCGGCGAAGTGCAGCGTGGCATGACCGTACTTCAAATTCAGCTTGTCCATCGTTGCTGCCAGTTCAGCGCGGTTGCCCGGATCGGCGAAGAGCGTCGCCTGCATCTCATCTTCGGGAATCAGGTTGTGCATCGTGACGCCGACGAAGAAGGGCCGCTGAAACTCCGTGCCCTCCGGCCGCCTGGCCCACAGGCCGCGCAGGATGTTCAGCAGCGTCAGCGTGTCCTGGCACGGTGCAAAGCGGGCCTCCATGCCCCAGCCGGAATGGCGCAGCCCGCTGAAATGTTTCTTGGACTTTTTGGCCGCGGCTGCCTGCTCGCGCGTCAGCGCATAGCGGATAGTCACGCTCATGGAACCCGCGTGAAAATGCTCCATGCGCAGCCGCATTGCCGCCTTGTGCAGCAGCTTGTGCGCGACGGCCCATGCCCCGTCCGGCGTGCGATGCTCCGGCGCCATGACGTGTGAGTGGCCCAGCGATTTCTGTATGTCGCCCGTCACCGTCGCGCCATCGTCGCCCGTTACAGCGCCGCGCAGCCAGTGGTACATCCGGTCGCCCCAGACCGAATTCCACAGCGCATGCATGCCGTTGCGGTCGAGCGCGAGCAGTTGCTCCATCGTCGCGATTCCCTTCTCATGGAGACGAACCTCGGTCCGCGCGCCTACGCCGGGAAGATCGCGCAAGTCCAGGTGCGCGATCGCGCGCGGCAACTGCGACGGCAGCAGGCCGATCAGCCCATCCGGCTTCTGCATATCGCTTGCGATCTTGGCGAGGTAACGGTTCGGCGCCATGCCGATGGAGCAGCGCAGCGTCTCGCCCACATCGTCTTTGATCGCCTGCTTGATGGCGAGCGCGATCTGCCGCGCGCGCGGAGGCTCCTGTTCGCGGCCCATCAACTGGCAGACCATCTCATCGATCGATGGCGTGTGCGCCACCGGGCAGCAGCGCTCAACCGCTTCGGAAATCCTGTGCGAATGCTCCGCGTAAACAGAATGGTCGCCTTCCACCAGGACGATCTCCGGGCAGATGGGTTTGGCCTCGCCTACCTGTGTTCCCGTCTTGATGCCCAGCGCCTTCGCCTCGTAGCTCGCGGCGATGCAGCAGGTCGTATCGGCTTTTGTTGGGACCACGGCCAGCGGCCGGTTGCGATACTCGGGATGCAGCTGTTGCTCGACCGAGGCGAAGAAGCTGTTCAGGTCAATATGCAGGAAGGCAAAGCGGTCGGATTGGAGATTTTCTGCCAACGTGAAACTCCAGAGCCATTGTATTCGCCATTTGTTTGCTATTCCGCAAATGACGACTTTCTGTCGGTTGGAAGACAAAATCTTAAGGTAGAGCCAAGGTTCGCAACTGTAGAATTCCCGACACAGAGCACAACTGGAGTGAATGTGGCCCACCAGAAGGGCGGAAGCGATCTTCCGCTGGTAAGCCTTGCAGTCGTGCTCGGGGTAATCCTGCTGACCGCGAAGCGCATCGTTAACAGCGCGATGCCAGGTGTGTTTGTGGTCGGCCTGCTGGCTGCTGCGACCGGCATCGTGTTTACGTACACGCAGGTCAAGGCGCGACGTACAGGACGGCTTTGGGCGAAGTATCAGGACGACACGATTGTTGCTCGAATCCTCGACCGGATGTATTGGAAGGGGCAGACGGCGGAACAACTGTGCGATGCGCTGGGATCGCCAGACCGGATCGTGGAGCAGATGACGATCACATTCCGCCGCGAACTCTGGGTTTATCGACGCAGAAAAATCGAGATTACTCTGGATGATGGCGTTGTATCGACATGGAGCAAAGGTGGCTGAAGACGCCGCGCGAGTTTGCCTGCGGGATCGCGAAGATCGGCGCCTACGGAACAAAAACAAGACCCACGCTTCGTGAAGAGACGTGGGCCGGATAAATGCGGAAATTCGTTCGTCGGGCGATCCGTTATGCCCGGACGGCGGTGACTTCCGCGGGGTCGATCGACACGAAACGGCCGTGCTGGCCGCGGTCCTGGAACTTGACCACGCCGGAGACCTTGGCGAAGAGGGTGTCGTCCTTGCCGCGGCCCACGTTGAGCCCGGGCTTCAGCTTGGTGCCGCGTTGGCGGACGATGATGGAGCCGCCGGGAACGGCCTGACCGCCGAATGCCTTGACGCCAAGCCGCTGCGCGTTGGAGTCGCGGCCGTTTTTGGAAGAACCTAAACCTTTTTTATGTGCCATGCAGTGCCTCTGAATTTGCCTTCAGGGGCTAAAGCCCCTTTGAATTAGTTTGCCAGAACGGCGCGGCTGAAGCCGCGCCCTTTCAAAGCGCTATTCGGCTTTGAAGGACTTGCCGTTGACGGAGATCTCGTTGATGCGAACCTGGATGAAGTTCTGGCGGTGGCCGAAGCGCTTCTTGTACTGCTTCTTGCGCTTGAGCTTGAAGACCAGCACCTTGTCGCCCTTGCCCTCGCTGACGACGGTGGCGGTGACCTTGGCACCCTTCAGCGAATCCTCAAACTTGCCGGCCTCGGCGGAGACGGCGATCACGTCGGAAAACTCGACCGCGCCGTCCTTGTGGGCGGTGCGCTCGACCTTCAGGACCTCACCGGGAGAGACCAGATACTGCTTGCCGCCGGTGCGAATGACTGCATACATGGTGGAACCCTCAAAGCGCGCAGAGACAGCAGGATTGAAGTCGGCTGAGTCTCGCGCAGATTGCAAAGCTTGTTGTCCGGGGCGC
>DATNEM010000268.1:0-3797 GCA_035552995.1 Acidobacteriaceae bacterium
CGCGGCGAATCACCGCCGGCATCAGCGATCGCGACGCTTCCCTCGGCGCCGCACGAGTCGATGAGCAGGAGTTTCATTGGCTGTCTGCTGCCGCAGCTGCGTCGCCAACGATCTCGACGAGCACACCGTTTGCGCTGGAAGGGTGAATGAAGAAATAGCGATGGCCACCCGCCCCGATGCAGATGCTGTCACTGGCGAGGCGCGCTCCCTCGCGCTGAAGTTTTGCGAAAACCAGGTCTATGTCATCCACGTGAATCGCGATGTGATGCATTCCTTCGCCACGTTTGGCGATGAACTTTGCGATGGTCGAGTCATCCGCAGTCGGCTCCAGCAGCTCCAGGCTCGTATCGCCGAGCGGCAGCATCGCGGTCTTTACCTGCTCATGCTCGACGGTTTCCTCTGCGGTGATGGGGATTCCGAGGGATTCGTACAAAGCATGGGCGGACGCGATGCTTTTGACGGCGATGCCGATGTGATCGAGCTTTGCTTCCACGATAGCGATGATACCGCCCGTTCATCCTGGCACGCGCGAGCCTCAACTAAGCCGCGTTCCTATTGAGCGTTGCTATGGCGCGGCTGAATACCCTGGGAATAGGTCGGAACACAAATAGTTCCTTTGGGCTAAGAGCGCTGCTCCTCCGCTACTCCCACTCGATGGTGCCGGGGGGCTTGGAGGTGATGTCGTAGACGACGCGGTTAATGCCGCGGACTTCGGAGACGATGCGGCTGGAGATGGTGCGCAGGACCTCATAGGGAAGCGCAGCCCAGTCGGCGGTCATGCCGTCTTCGCTCTCCACGGCGCGGATGCAGCAGGTGTAGGCGTAGGTGCGCTGGTCGCCCATCACGCCGACGGATTTGACGGGGAGAAGGACGGCGAAGGATTGCCAGAGCTTGCGATAGAGGCCTGCGGCTTTGATCTCGGAGACGACGATGTCGTCGGCTTCCTGAAGAAGCGCGACCCGCTCGGGCGTGATTTCGCCGAGGATGCGCACGGCTAGGCCGGGGCCGGGGAAGGGCTGGCGCTCGAGGATGTCCTCGGGCATCTGCAGGTCGCGGCCGATGCGGCGGACCTCGTCCTTGAAGAGGTCGCGCAGGGGCTCGATGAGTTTGAGCTTCATGTCGGCGGGCAGACCGCCGACGTTGTGATGGCTCTTGATGGTTTGTGACGGGCCTTTGACGGAAGAGGACTCGATGACGTCGGGGTAAAGCGTGCCCTGGACGAGCCAGGCGATGTCTTCTCCGGTGTGACGTTCGGATTCGAATATTTTCTTTGCTTCGTCGTCGAAGACAGCGATGAATTCATTGCCGATGATCTTGCGCTTCTGTTCGGGATCGGTGATGCCTTTGAGCTTTGTGAGGAAGCGGGTTCCCGCATCGGCGGCCACGACGCGGAGGCCGAGCTTTTCGCGCATGGTTTTTTGGACTTTGGCGAATTCATCTTTGCGCAGGACGCCGTTGTTGACGAAGATGCAGGTGAGCCGATCGCCGATTGCTCGTGCCACGAGGACGGCGGCGACGCTGGAATCGACTCCGCCGGAAAGCCCGCAGATCGCGTGGCCGGTACCGACCTGCGTGCGGACGCGCTCGACGGTGGACTGGATGAAATGTTCGGGAGTCCAGTCAGGCCTGGCGCCGCAGATTCCGATGACGAAGTTACGGAGGAGTTCCATGCCCTGTCGCGTGTGCGCGACTTCGGGATGGAACTGCACGGCCCAGATGCGGCGCTCCTCATTGGCGATGCCGGCGAGTGCGTTGGAGGTTTTGGCGGTAAGAGAGAAGCCTGAAGGGAGTGCCTTCGCTTCGTCGCCGTGGCTCATCCAGACGTGCAGTGACTGCGGGAGGCCAGCGAAAAGCTGCGTCTCGGCAATGACTTCCACTTGGGCGTGGCCATACTCACGCGCGGGCGCAGGAGCTACTGTGCCGCCGAGATGATGCACGATGAACTGAAGGCCATAGCAGATGCCGAGGACCGGAATTCCCAGCGAAAGCACCGCGGGATCGGCGGCGGGGGCGTCGGCGTCGTAGACGGAGGATGGGCCGCCGGAGAGGATGATGCCGAGCGGCTTGAGGGCGCGCACCTGATCGAGCGGCGCAGTGCAGGGAAGCACGACGGAGAAGACGTTGAACTCACGGATGCGGCGAGCGATGAGCTGGGTGTACTGCGACCCGAAGTCAAGAATTACGATTGTCGAGGTATCCACTGAGGCGATTGTAAATGCGCAGCGAGTCAGCGGATCAGCGAGTCAGCGGGTGAGGGACTCCGCTTAATAAGGCATTCGTCGCTCACTTCATCCCGGTATTGAGGGCGATGATGAAGATTCCGGCGCCAGTGGCGATGTAAAGAGCGCGCGGCAAATCCATCAGGTAGCCCGCGTACGTCATGCCGCCAGCGATCAGCAGGCAGACAATGAATCTTCCGAACGTCACCGGCGGAACTCCTCTGCCGGAAGTGTAACTCCCGAGCCGGCGACCGGAAGACAGCTAGCTGGGATCTTTGTGGCGGGTGGACTGGACGCCGGTGACGATGCCGATGCCGAACAGGATGATGGCCATGGCGATGATGTAGTGCTCTGGGATGTGCATGAGGTGCGCGAGATATGCGAGACCTACGATCAGAATCAGATAGCCGAACGCAAAAAGAGTGAACGACATGACGACCTCCGTCGTAAAAAGCCGAGATGCTGATTGGTGAGATGCATCTGCGGAGGCGTGCAAGGTTTTGCGGGTTCTCCAGATGGAAAACCGCGGGTTGGTCACGCAAGTATTTTGGCTAGCGCTCGGTGGCGGCAGGCGACATCCAGCCGTGCAATTGCATCCAGTGCTCGAGCAGCAGAGGCCATATTTCGAGTTCGGATTCCCCGCGCAGGTTCTGACCCATGCCGGTGCCGTGCTTGCCAAGTTCGAAGATATGCAGCTCGACAGGGACGCCTTCTCGCTTGCATGCGTCGTAGTAGGCGGTTGCGTTCATGGAGTTCACGGTCTGGTCGGCGGTGGTGGAGTAGATGAAGCTGGGCGAGGTTTCCGGGGTGACGTGCCGCGCGATGGAGATGGTGTCGATCATCTCCGGGCGGGCGTTCTGGCCGATGAGCGCCTCCATGTTGGTGGAGCGCGGTATGGCGGCGTCCATGCTCAGGCGGGCGTAGGAAAAGATCGCGAAGTCGGGATGCTCGCTGACGCGCTCGACGGCATCCGCGCTCTTCTTATCGCTCACGATGGGCGTGGTGGCGAGGTAGCCGGCCAGATGTCCTCCGGCGGAGAAGCCCCAGACGCCGATGCGCTGAGGATCGAGACCGTATTCGGCGGCATGGCTGCGGATGTAGCGCACGGCGCGCGCGCCATCGAGCATGGGGACGGGGTAGCGATACTCCGGCGCCACGCGGTATTGGAGAACGAAAGCGGCGACTCCGCGCGCTGCGAGCCATTTGGCCTCGGCGCCACCTTCCTTTTCCATCACCTCATGGACGTATCCGCCTCCAGGGAGAACGATGACTGCGGAATGTACGCCGAGCGTTGTTGGCGGATAGTAGTAGAGCTTGGGCACGTCGGCCGGAGCGTTTCCCTTTGCCATGGGCGCTTCGCCGGGCCAGAGGTTGACGACGCGGGTGTATCCCAAGGGCGGCGGGTCGCCGGCGGGCGCTCGGCGAGCGGTGCTGAGAACCTGCGACTGACCGCTGACCACGGAGAAAAGTGCAGCAAAGGACAGAAGAAACACGCGATGCATGACGTTGCCAGCATACCCCGGATTCGGCCGGCGCATCTTTTGGATCGGGCCGGAATTCGGGCCCGGAGCAACTGTT
>DATNEM010000269.1:0-4265 GCA_035552995.1 Acidobacteriaceae bacterium
TGTGGAGCAGCGCGCGCGCAGTGCGGCAGAAATGGCCTTCCTGTTGCATGGCCTTGAGTTTGCGCGAGTGCGCATAGGCTATGCAGGCCAAAGCTTCAACCGTCAGCAGGAGATCACCTTCGGCGCAGGAGCCAATGAAACGCCGCTTACGGAAGGCAATGCCGGCGCGCTGCGAGATGTGGTGGCACGGCTCTGTGAGAGACGCAAAGCCTTGGGGCCCGGCGAAAATGATGACCGCAAAAAAGAGAAGCGCACCGCATCCGATCCCTTGTACAGGATGCAGCCTGAACGCTGGCTCGAAAGTGTGCTGCGCCGCGACGTCACCGTGATCGATCGTCATCTCGATCCCAGGCACGTCTACACCCAGGTTGCGGCCTTTGCCGCGAGCGACCGCGGAATGCTCGATCTGCTGTCCGTCGACCGCGATGGTCGCCTTGCCGTCATCGAACTTAAAGCCGACGACGATCTGCATCTCGCGCTGCAAGGACTCGATTATTGGATCCGCGTGCGCTGGCACCACATGCAGACCGCGGATGCTTCCGGCTCGCCCGCGTTCGGCCTCGGTGAGTTCCAGCGCCACGGATACTTCCCCGGCGTGCGCCTCTCGCCTGCCGCGCCGAAACTTTACCTAGTCGCGCCCACCCTGCGCATCCATCCCGCAACCGAAACTGTGCTGCGTTATCTCTCGCCGCGCGTCGAGTGGGAGCTGGTCGCCCTCAATGAACGCTGGCGCGAAGAGGTGAAGGTAGTGTGGCGGAAGAGAAGTCGAGAGCGCAGCGTAGATGGTTCCTGAACTTCGGACGCTAAAGCAAATTGTCGTCGCGGATCAGCCCATCCACGCCGGCGCCGCATCGAGTTCCTCATCTGGCTCCGGCGTGAAGTGTTCTTCGTGCGTCGCGTTCGCGCGCGATTCGAAAAACTGCTCCACCTCGCCCAGCACCGCGTTGCCATTCTTCGCCTCAAAGATCGCCTTGCGCAGCGCGCCGCCGCCTGGCACGCCGTGCGTAAACCATGCGGCGAACTGCTTCATCTTGCCCACGGCGTCGCGATGCCGCTGCTCGCGAGCCGTCTGCCCAGACGCGGCAATCGCCGCGGCTCGGACAGCCTCAGCCGCCTCTTCCACCGCGATCTCATCCACCAGCATCTGGAAGTACGTCCGGATCATGCGGTAACGGTCCTGGTCCGTCGGGATCTCGTACGTGCCGATGCCTGTCGCTTCCTTCGAAGCCGTGTACTGCGCAATCTGGCGGAAGATCCACGGATTCGCCGGCGCCGCGCGGCCAATCATCACCGCATCGCAGCCCGTCGCCTCTACCATCGCCGCGGCGTCCTCGGGAGTGCGCACGTCGCCATTCCCGATCACCGGAATCGTCACCGCATCCTTCACCTGCGCGATGTACTCCCACCGCGCCTGTCCGGTGTAGCCGTCCTCGCGCGTGCGGGCATGGAGCGCAGCCGCATTGAGCCCACAATCTTCTGCAAGCTTCGCCAGCTGCACGCACACAATGTGGCTGTCGTTCCATCCCAGCCGGAACTTCACGGTGAAGGGAATCTTCACCGCCGCGCGCACCGCACGAAAAATGCGCTCGATCTGCGGCAGGTCCTTCAGCAGCCCCGAACCGCCATTGCACGCGACCACGCGCTTCGCCGGGCAGCCCAGGTTCAGGTCGACCAGGTCGAATCCCGCGTCCTCAACAATGCGTGCGGACTCAGCCAGCGTCTCCGGATTCGAACCGAACAGTTGCGCCGAGATCGGGTGCTCGTCATCGTAATAGGTGAGATACCGCTTGCGCTTCGTCTCCCGCATACGCGCCAGTCCATCGGCCGAGGTGAACTCCGTCATAATCAGCCCGCAGCCCGACTGTTGATTCGTGATTTCGCTTTCGACATTGACGCCATCCGATGCCGCGCCGAACTGGCTCGCATTCTTGATGAAGCGCCGGAAGACGGTGTCCGTCACGCCCGCCATCGGGGCCAACACCGTCGCCGGCGCAATCGTCACGCCTCCAACGTTGAAGCTCGCAGGCACGCAAGCCTGCGCGGGCATCGCGTGCTCCACCGGCGCGTCCCACTTCTTCTGCTCGAGCGTGTACCGCTTCTTCATGGTGTCTTCGATTTCTTCTTCGCGCCGGGCGCCGACACCCTCGCTACCTTCTTTGCGGTCTTTCTCATCGCTGACTTCTTTGCGGCTTTCTTCACCAGCTTCTTCTTCGCCCGCTTCCGCTTCTCCAGCGGCAGTGAAGCGACATACGCCATGGCCTCGCGCAGCAGCTTCACGTTCTCCGTCGCAGCGGCGTTCGAGACCACAAGCCACTCACGCATCGTCCGCGGCCCCATTTGCAACAGATGCATCTCGCCGCCGCTCGCGATCAGCTCGGCGATACGCGCCTCCGGCAACTTCAGCACCGCGCTCTCATCCGGTCGCGCGAACGCGAATATCCGGTCGCCCACATGCAGCGAGCCGTGCCCGAACTTTGTTCCGACAACACAGCCTGGAATTCTGCGCCCCAACTCCTCAGCCAGTTGCTGACGGGCCTTCATCGGCCAACAGCCCTTCCGGTTCCATTATCAATTGCCCGCTCAAAGCGAAAGGCCCCCGCGTTGGCGGAGGCCCTTCACGCTAACGACGCGCCGTTACTTCGCTGCGGCTGCGGGCTTCGCAGCATTGGCCACCTTGCGGCGGAACCGCTCCACACGGCCGGCGGTATCCACCAGCTTTTGCTTGCCGGTAAAGAACGGGTGGCACTGCGAGCAGATTTCCACCACAATGTCCCCTTTCGTCGAGCGCGTCTCAAACACATTCCCGCACGCGCACTTCACATGGATGTTCTCGTACTTCGGATGAATTCCCTCTTTAGGCATCAACTTCTCCTGTCCTGGTTGAGCAAGGCGCACACAGCCTGAGGTTCTCTCAAAAACGCTGCCGCTTTGCTCTTGAATTCGCCGCCCGCCTCGCGGTCCGCTTGCAACGGGTGTGCTCACCATCACATCGGTTCGCCTGTCGCGCTGGGCCATTCAATCCAAAGCCCGGCTGGCTGACTTTTCTTTCTATCCTCAGAATACATTGGATTCCCACACCGGACAATCCGATTCGCCGCGCCCATTCTGCGCGATACTGGAGCCTCAAGCGAGGGGCGCCGAAAGCACACATGAGTACGACAGTCGAGATATGCAGCCTCTGCGAGGGCTCCGGCCTGCGCGTAGTGGTCGAAAACGGCCGCTCCATGGCGCGCCAATGCGAGTGCCGCGCCGCCCGCCGTGCCGCCCGCATGATCGACCGCGCCCGCATTCCCCGCCGCTACGAGCACTGCACCCTCGACAGTTACGAGAGCGGCTTCCGCAATGTGGACCGCTCTCTTCCTGCCGCCCATCTCCGCGCGCGCAAGTTCGTCGAGGGCTATCCCGTTGAGAACGCCGGCACCGGCCTGCTCCTCACCGGCTCTATCGGCGTCGGCAAAACCCATCTTGCCGTCGGGATTCTCCAAGCCTTGCTCACGGAGCGTGGCGCGACAGGCCTCTTCTATGACTATCGCGACCTGCTCAAACAGGTCCAGAACAGCTACAACCAGTCCGTCGCTGCCACCGAACTGGAAATTCTGCGCCCCGTCTTCGAGGCCGAAGTCCTCGTCCTCGACGAACTCGGCGCGGCCAAGCCCACCGACTGGGTCTGGGATACCGTCGCCCATATCCTCAACACGCGCTACAACGACCGCCGCACCACCATCATCACCACTAACTATTCCAACCTCGCCCCGCTTGGCGCAGAACCAGCCTCACCGCGCGCGGCCATGCGCGAGGAAACCCTCGGCGACCGCATCGGAGAGCGCATGCGCTCGCGGCTGCAGGAGATGTGCGTTGTGGTGGAGATGCACGGCGAAGACTTCCGCCAGAAGGTAAAGCGAGCCAGCTTCGCGTGAGCTCCCAGCTTCGTGAGTAGCATTCTCCATAACCAATGATCCACCTCCAACTGAGATCGAAGCTCAACTGGCGGCTGAAGCGCAGCCCGCGGCTTGGCTCTGGGTCGTTACCTAGAAGAGATCATCACCGAAACTGCCGAAGAAGAGACGCGCCTCAATAAGGCGCTTCAGCAGGGCTTCGCAAGATCGCGGCAGGCGATACGCACCCCGCCGCGAGGTTTTCGCTGAGTTCCGCAGAGCGTATTTATCGGATCATCTACTCGATTGATGCGCGTAATACAGTCGTTCGATTTCGGATCGGAGACGCGCGGTCAGCGCCTCTGCCTCTTTGGTCGTCAGGCCTTCGGT
>DATNEM010000270.1:0-4315 GCA_035552995.1 Acidobacteriaceae bacterium
GAGTGGATGGTGACACTGTGGGCGGCGGTGACGCCGAGGAGGGCGAGGCTGAGCGTGAAAGCGGAAATGCGGAGGGTCTTGAGGGACATGGAAGCGGTTCTCCTTTTCGGCGCTTTGCTTCAGCGCACGAGGAGAGCCTAGGGTTGCTGCCCCGTAAGTTGCTGGATTATCTGGAGTTTGTTGCGGATGAGAAAAGTCCGTGCCTGGTCGGCTGGGTAACTATCCGCGTCGTCAGCCGTAAGCTGTGATTCGAGACGGATCGTCCGGATGCACCATTTTGTTGCGGATAAGCAACATGCAGGGTCGATCAATCACGATTTGACCCATCCGAAGTAACCACCGGGATGATCAAGTGGGTACGGTGATCTGGGGAAAACCGCTGATTTTCGCTGGTCAGCCGAAATGTGACCCGCGTCCGCGTTGCGTATAGGAAAGCATTGCTGGAAAGAATGTTCCTTTCCAAACTGTCTGGGGCACTCTATGGATCGAGGCTACACAGAGCTGGATATGCCTGAAGTTGCTTGCCGATCCTTCCGAGGGCCGGCAAGCAATTCCTCTTTAAGGCAGTGTTCCCGATCCTTATGACGTCGGCATAGCCGGCGTGGGCGTAGAGATGCTGCGGGGAAATCTCTGTTTTGTTCCGTAAACGGGAACCGCAGTGCCAGCGAAAGCGCCTTACCTCCCACCGTTGCTATGCCTGAAGGCAGGCGGGGAAAGTCTCCGCGGGCCGGCGGGGTTGCCGCTCGGAGCGCCAGCCTTCTCGCAGGCCATGTAAATGGTTGAGATACTACACAATATCGTCTTGCATCCAGGGCGGGCTTCAGAGCCAGTTTTGAGCGAAGCCAAGGATGCTGTAAAGAGCCGATAGTCGACGTGGCGTTAGCCGCCGAGGTCAATGTCGATTGTAGAAACGCCTTCTCTTACCGCGCAAAATGGGAGGAGGCGTTCGATGCAGTGGCGCATCGGGTCGGTATGCTGCCAATATTTCCGGGACCGATTAGTTGAATGGAAGACCTCAAACAGACCGCACGCGACATCTTTACCGAAGCACTCACCGATTGCAGCATTCCGCGTGCCTTGGACCGCATAGGGCGCATTGAATCCGGTGCAAGCGGCCGTCAGCTTCTGATCGGCGACGAGCCGCCCATTTCGCTCGATCGCCTGAAACATCTGCGTATCGTGGCCATCGGCAAGGCGGCTGGGTCCATGCTGGAAGCTCTGCTGGAGCGCGTGGCGCTGCCTCCGTCCTGCGATCTCGCGGGTGTCCTCATCGCACCGGAGGCTCTCGCAAGTCTGCCTCCGTCGATCCGATTCTTCCCCGGCGGCCATCCCCTGCCCAACGAGGCCTCCTTCGCAGGGGCTGCTGCCGCGCTCGAAACGCTGCGTACGGTCGGCCACTTTTCGCCGGAAGAAGCCCTCTGCCTGTTCCTCATCTCCGGCGGCGCCTCCGCCATGATGGAAATCCCGCTGAGTGGCTATGGCAAAGCAGCTCCGCCCATTTCGCTTGCGGATACCATCGCATTCCACAAGGCGCTCGTCCATTCGGGAGCCAGCATCGTTGAGATGAACTGTGTGCGCAAACACTTCTCCGCCGTGAAAGGCGGGCGGCTCGCTCTTGCCGCAGGCTCAGCGCGCAAGCTGTCGCTGCTCGTCTCCGACGTTCCGCCCGCGCATCTCGACGCGCTCGCCTCCGGCCCGACGTTGCCCGACACCACCACCGTCGCCGACTGCCGCGAGATTCTCGCGCGCTATTCGCTGCTCGACCGCTTTCCTGCCAGCGTCCGCAACTTCTTTGAGTTACCCGATCTGCCCGAAACTCCCAAGCCCGGCGATCTGATTTGTCCCGCGATCACTCTGCTCGACTCGGCTGCTCTCGCCGCCGGCGCGCAGTCCCACGCTGCCGCGCTCGGCTTCCACACTATAGTCGACAACACCTGCGACGACTGGCCCTTCGATCGCGCCGCCGATTATCTCCTCTCTCGATTGCGGGATCTCCGCCGCATTCATCCGCGTTGTTGCGTCATCTCCAGCGGCGAGGTCAGCGTGCCGGTGCCTCAGTTCAGCGACTCCTCCTCGCACCTCGGCGGCCGCAACCAGCACATGGCGCTCTATCTCGCCGCGCAGCTGTGCGCAGAAGATGCCGGTATCGCGGTCTTATCCGCCGGCTCCGATGGCATCGACGGCAACAGCGTAGCCGCCGGCGCGGTTATTGATGCCTGTACCATCGACTCCGCCTCACCTGCTTTCAAACGCGACGCCACGCTCCGCGCACTCACCGCGTTTGATTCTTCCCCATGGCTCGCTGCGCGGAACGCAACCATCCTCACCGGCCCTACCGGCCAGAACCTGCGCGATCTCCGCATCCTCCTCGCAGATGGGCCTGCAGGCTGAGGCTTGCAGCGATTGATAAAATGGCCTGTCCCCATCGTCTAGCGGCCCAGGACTCCGCTCCTTCAGAGCGGGAACACAGGTTCGAATCCTGTTAGGGACGCCATCCGCCAGCAGCTCGCTCGTTAGCCCGCCAACCACTGGCTCAGTGGCACTGGACCTCATCCTGAAACTGCTTGGTCGCCGCCATCGACGCCAATGCCTGCTCGCAGCCCAGGATCTTCGCGTCCAGAGTGTTGTTGTTGAAGATTTCCGGCGAGATGTAGCTCGCCTTGTCGTGCAACGCCAGAAGCTGGTCGCTGATCTGCTGCATGTTCGCGAATTCCGCTTGCAGCAGTTGCGAAGCCTGGCGGTCCGGCCCACTGGTCGCCGCGGCCAACGCGAGCTGCAGCTTGGCCTCCGCCTGGCGCTGCATAGGGCTCACCCAGGTTGTCGTGATGGGATAGTTATAGTTCACTGCGTTCACCAGCGACACATGCCACTCGCGCACTTGTGTCAGCGCCTCGATCTCCGCGCCAAGAAACTCCTCTGTCAGCCGCGGAACTTTCGTCGTATCGACCGCAGCGGTAGGCTCGCCGACTCCGGTCGCGCTTGCGCCCGCCACAGGCAGCGTCAGGATCGTCCTCGTACCTTCGAACCGCAGCGTGCCGTGCGTCACGCGCGCCAGCGACTCCACATCCACGTAGCTCTTTCCATTCATCCGCAGCAACTGCGCCTGCTCCGGCTGTCCCGCGATCGTCAGCGTCCCCGCCGCTCTCGTCGTCTGAGCCGCCGCGCCCGATGCGCTCGCAACCATCAGAACTGCAAACGCGCCAACCTGCGCCGCCTTCCACGTTCGTCTGTCCATTGCGCCGCTCCTGTGCTCCGTATGATTTGGATGCACGGAAGCTCGCCCCGGAAAAAACCGGGGCACCAAAAACAGCGCTCTTTATCGCCGGACCGCTCGCTTCACCGCCGCGTATTGCAGCAGAATGTACTGGTCAGTCATGCCGGCAATATAGTCCGCCACCACGCGCGCGAGGCCCTCCTGCTGAATCTCGTCCACGTAACTGGAAGGCAGTTCCTCGGGCTCGCGAACCCAGAAGTTGAAGAGCTCCGTCACCACCTGTTCCGCCTTATTGTGTTCGAGCGTGAGCGCATCGCAGCAGTAGAGCGTCTGGTACAGATATCGCTTCTCCTGCTGTCGCTCACTCTCCGCCAGCGGAGAGAATGTCGCCAGCCGCGCCGGATGGGCGCGCACATCTTCCAGCGAGTTCGCGCCGATCGCGCGCGTGTTCGCGAGCGTCGTCGCGATCAGGTCGTCGGTCAGAATGTTCTGCATCAGCTGCAGTGCTTCGTGAAATAAAAACTTCGATTCCACGCCCGGGTGCGCGTGATGTATCTCCGCATAGCAGTGCGCCACGATGTCCACGTGCGTGCGTACGTGCTCGATCTCCAGCAGCCCGGACTCCACGCCGTCATCGAGATCCGCTGTCAGATACGCAATCTCGTCTGCCAGGTCGATGATCTGCGCCTCCAGCGGCGGCCGCTTGCCCAGAAAATATTCCGCAAGCTCGGGATGCTGCTCCGCGCTGTAGTCGCGCGAGTGCTTGATGATGCCTTCGCGCACCCCCAGTGTGAGGTTCAGTCCACGATGCGCGGCATACCGCTGCTCAAAATGCTCCACGATGCGCAGCGCATGGAGGTTGTGATCGAAGCGCAGCCCATGCCGCTTCAGGCAATCATCCAGCGCTCGCTCGCCCGCATGCCCAAACGGCGGATGCCCGATGTCATGCACCAGAGCCAGCGTCTCCGCCAGGTCCTGGTTCAGCCCCAGCACCTCGGCCACGCTGCGCGCAATCTGCATCACTTCGATCGTGTGCGTCAGGCGGCTGCGAAAGTGGTCCGAGGCGCGGCTGGTAAACACCTGCGTCTTGCCTGCCAGGCG
>DATNEM010000271.1:0-17957 GCA_035552995.1 Acidobacteriaceae bacterium
GCAGGTGCAAGTAAACAGATGAGTTGCTGCCATGGTGTAGGCCCTCCTTGACAGGCTGGGGAGTATGAAACGTGTACTGGGGTCGGTAGATGCAAGCCGGATGCCATCTGTGGAAGTGCTTTAGATCGGCTGCGGAAGCAGGCGTCGGGGATCGTGAAAAGTGCAAGTGATTTCCCATGGAGGGAAAAGGTTTTCCCACTGAGTTTGCTTGCCTATCAGGGCCGGCTGTGGCGGCCCAGACAGGCAAAATTCGGGGCCCTCGACTTCGCTCGGATGACGGCGGAAAGGCAAACGCCGATCCCCTTCGGGGATGACAAACAAAAAGCAACCACCCTTCGCTCAAGCGAAGGATAGGCCACCGGGTATTCGATCGGTCTACGGTGTGAGTTTGGATTTGAGGAGATCGGTGTAGACGTCGCAGGCTGGGCGCTGGAGATCATGTTTGGCGACTGAACCGGAGCTGGTGAGGTCGATGTAAGCGCGGGTGGCCGGAGTGAAGGCTGGCCAGGTGGGCAACTCCAAGCCTTCCGCAGAAGCGTCGTTCTTGTCTGCGCCGATGTCGTTTGGGTTGCCAGTCTTTGCGAAGTTGGTCCAGTAGATCTGCATTTCCTGCGAGACCTGGCGGTCGGTGTCGTTGTAGCGCTGGTTGTTCAATGTGCCGAAGACGTAGGGGACCTCGCTGCCGTGGGGCGCGCCGAGGGATTCTTTTCCTGTCGCGGGCCGGGAGAACTGGAACTGGTAGCCGGAGTTGTGCGCGGTAGTGTGCCAGAGGAGTTCGGCCTCGGTACCGCAGCGGAACTGCGAGTCGGTGGCCCACTGCGCGAGGACGGGGCCGAGTTCGGGGTCGGGTGCGGGATCGGTGGTGCTGTCGAGTTTGTATGCGGCGAGCGCGCGGGGAGCGAGCGGGCCGTACTGCTGCGCGATGGAGGAACGCAGATCGCCGCCGGGCATGGGGAAGAAGGGCTTCTGCAGCTCCTGCGAGTTACTGCCGATGAGCAGGCCGACCTTGTGCTCGCGGCCTTCGGCGAAGACCTTCATGGGCGATTCAGGGAAGACCCAGCCGTCGACGGTGACGCCGAGGTTGGCGCCGAGGTAGGCGAGACCCTGGCCGGTGGCCGCTTGCAGAGTAGTGGCGGGAAGAGCGCGGAGTTCGGCGAGGGTGGGTGCGTTGAGTTTGGCGGCGAGGTCGACGCCTTTCTTCTCGCCGTCGCTGAGTGGAGGCGGTGCGATGACGGGACCGCTCTCGCCGATGACGCGCTGAAAGAGGCCTTTGCTGAGGGGAGAGGCCATGAGGACGTTGATGTCGAGCGAGCCGGCGGACTCGCCGAAGATGGTGACGTCGCCGGGGTCGCCGCCGAATTTGGCGATGTTGTCATGCACCCACTGGAGCGCGGCGATCTGGTCGAGCAGGCCGTAGTTGCCGGAGGAATGGTGGGGCGAGGCGCGGGTGAGCTCAGGGTGGGCGAAGAAGCCGAAGACGCCGAGGCGGTAATTGGCGGTGACGAGGATGACGCCGTGGCGGGCGAGGGATTCGCCGTTGAAGGTGGGGTCGCTGGTGGCGCCGGCGAAGTTGCCGCCACCGTATATCCAGAGCATGACGGCTGCGGAATGCTGCGCGGGCATGGGCCATGCGGGCGTCCAGACATTGAGGTAGAGGCAGTCTTCGCTGCTGGTGGCGCCTTCGTTGCCGCTCTGCACGCATGCAGGGCTGAAGGCGGTGGCGTCGCGGACGCCGGGCCAAGGTTTGGCGGGGAGCGGCTCGTGCCAGCGGAGGTCGCCGATGGGAGGCTGCGCGAAGGGGATGTTTTTGAAGACGGCTTCGCCGGAGGCGGTGATGGCTCCGCTGAGCTTGCCGGCGCGAAGAGTGACGGTGGGGGCGGAGGTGGTCTGTGAGATCCCGGGAACGGAGCAGAGGGCGAGGGTGAGTGCGAGGGCGATGCAGGCGATGCGAATGCTCATGCTGCGAGTCTCCGGTGCGTTGAGGGAACGGAGGAATGGTATCGCAAGGAGGGATGGGTCAGTTCTCACTGGGCTTTTCGATGTGGTCGATGACGACGACCTCGACCGGGCCTTTGGTTTCGACAAGGCGGAGGCCAAGCTGCTCCTGAAGAGCGGTGAAGAGAGAGAGGCCGGCATCTTGGGAGTTCGGTGCCGTTGCATTGACTCGCGCGGGAGTCCAGTCGAGCGTGATGTCGTAGCGTCCTGTGAGTCCGGTCTGATCCACAGTGATGCGGCCGCCGAGTTCAGGCTGGAACTGAAGCATGGAGGCCAGGTCTTCCGTGGTTGTGCCGGCAGCTGTCAATTCAGCTCCCTGACCTTTGGGAACCATGGCGCTTCGCTGGTGCGGCTCCGCTGGATCGGCGGGCTTTAATTTCACGCCGCCTTTTGCCACGACAAGTGCATATTGAGGCAGTTCCCTGGTTTCAAAGTGGACCTTGAGCTTGAAGCGGTCGGCGAGCAGCGACTGGTCCATCAGCTGAATCTTCTGCTTCCGTTCGTTGCTGGACATTTGCTGCATCGCTTCACTGAGTGGCCCATTGATCTTCGCCTTAATGTCGAACATCTGGTTGTCGGTCCACGCCGATCCGCCGATGATTTCGCTCGGCGATGAGGCCTGGAGATAGTAGGCGGATGCAATCAGGAGTTTGGTAGTTTCAATGACCCGTATCTCGTCGTGCGGCAGAGATGGCGGACCGCTGCTGGGAGGCGGTGCGCCCTCGACCGGCTTGATGGTCGCGACTTCGAACGAGGGAGGCGGGCCGTCGGGGCGCAGGATTTGAGCATGAATACCGGTTGGTGCGGTGAGCAGCATTCCGAATGCGATTATGAGTCTCTGCATGGCATCTTTAGTCTAGCCGCAAAAAATACCGTGATCCCTCGATTTTCGGCGCTGATGCGCCTTCGCTCGGGATGGGGACGGGAAGGCAGACGCAGATCACCTTCGGGGATGACAAACGGAGATGCAACCCACCCGATTCTTCTCCAGACGGCAGATCAGTGGGTGAGCGATGCAAGGTGCGATTCGGATGGTGGGTTGGTGACGAAGGAGACGAGGATCAAGCAGGCGAGCGATGCGAGGAGGGCGGGGAGGATGGCGTCCTGGTTGGCGATGGCAGGTGGGAAGTGTGCGTGGATGAAGGGCGTGTCCCAAAAAGCGGTGACGAATGTGCCGGTGAAGATGCAGGCTACGGCGGCGGAGGCGGTGGCGCGTTTCCAGTAGAAGGCGGCGAGGATTACTGGCGTGAGCGCGGCGGAGTAGATGGTGTAGGCGTAGAGCGCCTTCTTGAGGACCGACTCGGTGTGCAGGCCCTGATAGAGCGCCCAGATGCCGAGCGCGACGACCATGAGGCGCGAGACGAGCAGCACCTGGCGATTGGAGGCTCCGGGACGGAGATAGCGAACGAAGATGTCGTTGACCATGTTGGTCGCCGGCGAGAAGAGATAGTTGTTCGCGGTGGAGATGATCTTGGCGAAGATGGAGCCGACGAGCAGCGCGCCGAGGAACTGGAGGAGGTACGTGGGGTCGGTGCGCTGTGTGGTTTGCTGCTGCACAAATAAATGCGGGGGTCCCTCGACTCCGGCGCTTTGCGCCTCCGCTCGGGATGACGGCTGATTTGGTGGGAGAACGGTTCGATCGACTGCGGCGCTGTGAGCAGCGTCGGGGTCCTTCGACTCGCCGCTGCGCGGCTCGCTCAGGATGACAGTATTGTTGGTGGTGGCCGGAAGGGGCTGGAGCTGGTGGAGGCCGGCGTAGGCGAGGACTTCGCGGGGCTGGTTGGCGACTTCGCCGGTGGGATAGACGGCGGAGCCGGCGACGGCGAGGGCGACGATGACGGTTTCGAGCAGAACGGTGCCGACGATCCATCCGCCGACGGCGCGGGTGGCGTCGCGCTCGGATTTTGCTGAGAAGAATTTTTGATACATGGACTGGTTGCCCAGCATAAGCAGCATGGTGGGCAGGAAGAGCGCGAAGGCCGAGGAGACGACCTCGTGCGTGCCGTCGGGCAGCGGCGTGGAGTTGACGTAGCTGGTGAAGGGGTGGATGTCGCCGAAGACTTTGAAGTGTGAGGCTGGCAGAGCGGCATGCACAGCTGCCCATCCGGTGAATCCGGCGAAGGTGCAGCTGTGGACGAGGACAGGCAGCGCGACGCAGAGCGTGACGGTGGCGAGCAGGCCGATGGCGACGTCCATGTATGCCACCGAGGACATGCCGGCGATGGCGGTGAAGAGGATGACGAAGGCGGCGATGAGGATTCGGCCCTGGATGGGCGAGAGCGCGGAGGGGAAGACGAGGTGGAGGATGTCTCCGCCGCCAATGAACTGGTAGCTGGTGATGGCGGTGTAGGTGAAGAGGATGGCGATGACGCCGAGGATGCGCGCGGCCTGGTTGTAGCGGGCTTCAAGGAGGTCGGGGATGGTGAACTGCGCGAAGCGGCGGGCGCGCGGGGCGATGAAGTAGATGAGCGCGAGGCCGGCCCATCCGCCGGCGGCGGTCCAGAGGGCGGCGAATCCGTGGCGATAGCCGTTTTCCGCGGCGGCAAGCAGAGAGCCGGACCCGATCCACGAGCAGAGCAGCGTGAAGACGAGGACGAAGGCGGGGAGGGAACGGCCCGCGACGAGATAGTCGGCGCGAGTGCGGACCTTGCCGAGCCGCGTGAGCGAGACCGCGAGCAGAACGATAACGATGGCGGCGAGCGTAGCGGCGTAGAGAGCCATGAGGGTGGATACCAATGTATACAAGAAAGTTTCGAGGTTCGAGGGTGTGTGGTTCGAGGGCAGGCAGGGGCGATCGAAGGACCAGAAATAATGGTAGCGTTTGTGATACCATTCAACCGTGATTGAACTCCGCCAGTACATTGATGAGCTTGGGCGGAACGGATTTGAGCGCTGGTTTGAAAGACTCGATACCGGCGTCCAAGCCCGGGTGACGGCGTATCTCGATCGTCTAGAGCGCGGGAACTTATATGCGGCGAAGGGCGTGGGCGGCATTTTCGAGTTGCGCCTGGATTTTGGTCCGGGCTATCGGATCTATTTTGGAAGAGACGGAGAGACACTCGTGATTCTGCTGGCCGGAGGGACGAAGAAAAAACAGCAGGACGACATTGCTCGCGCGCAGGCCCTATGGCAGGAATACAAGCGGCGCAAGAAGGAGAAGTAAATGGCCCTGACGAAGAGTTTTAATGAAACGGTGAAATCGCAGCTTCAGAGGAGCGAGAAATTCCGGCGCGCATTGTTGCGCGAGGCGCTGGACGCGATGTTGACAGGCGACCTGGAGACGGGAAAGTCGCTCCTGCGAAAATACATCAATGGCACGGTGGGATTTGTGCAGCTAGGCGCGGAGTTGGGACGTTCGCCGAAGACGCTGATGCGTATGTTCGGGCCTTCGGGGAATCCGCAGGCGAAAAACCTCTTCGAGATCGTGGCTTATTTGCAGCGGTCGGAGGGCACGGTGCTGCGTGTGGTGGATAAGAGGGCTGCATAGAGCATGATCTTTCGGGGCATGACGAAGGGGCGGGCGCTGCTGCTGGGGATTCCGGCGGCCTTGGTGGTGGCGTGTCTGGTGGGCAGCTATCTGACGCAGGGCGCAATGGAGAACCTCGCATTCCTGCGGCGGGGAGGCGGCGAGCAAACGGGGCTGGTGGACCAGCGGCCGTGGCTGACGGTGGCGCAGATTGCTCCGCTGGCGGTCTCCGCCGAGGAGCAGGAGGACGCGCGCGAGGCGGAGCGACTCGCGGACCACGAGGTGGACCAGGCGTTTGCCATGGCGCTGCGGCAGGCGCAGATGGAACGGCACTCGCTGACGGGTGCGGCGCTGGCGGCGCAGCAGAAGGTCAACGCGCTGGGCGAGCAGGTGAAGGAAGACCAGGCGTCGGTTGACCAGTTGACGGCGCAACTGGAGGCCGCGAAGAAGGGCAGCGGGCAGAATGCCGATGCGGTCTCGGACAGCCTGGATGTGGCGAAGGCGCAGCTACAGCTCGACTCCGACGAGCAGAATGATGCCAGCGACGACCTGGCCCGCGCGAGCGGCGACAAGCGCGACCAGATCCAGCAGGAGCTGGCGGCGCGCGAAGAGTCGATGAAGAAGTACGACGCGCAACTGAGCGGTGGCGAGATTGCAGTGGTCTCGGCGAAGCGCAATGGGACGCTGGCCGGGCGATTGGGCGCGTGGTCGCGGCAGCGGGAGCGGCGGCGGCTGGTTGCGCAGGCGAAGGCGGAGATCGACGCGGATCTCGTGTCGCTGAAGCAGCAGCATACCGAGCTGGACCAGCAGGCAAATGCGGCATCGGCGGCGGTCAGGAATGGAGATGCGGGCGGCGATAGCGTAAACGACGGCGGGGCGGAAGTTTCCAAGAGCGCAGATGGGTCAGCGTCCAATTCCGACACACAGCAGGGCGGCCGGCACACACCGTACAGCGCGGAGGCGAAGGGCAAAGTCGCGCGCATGGGGCAGATGCATCAGCTGGCGCGGCTTCATTCGATCCTGGAGGACCGGATCGCGACGGAGGAGCAGCTCTCGACGGCGTACGCGAAGTGGACCGCGCAGATCGAGCTGCAGCACAGGATTTTGCGGCACCTGATTCTGCAATCCTTCGCCGGCGTGGCTGGTATTGTGCTGCTGGGCGTGCTGGTGTGGCTGGGCGTGCTGGCGCTGGTGGACCGGGCGAAGATCGATCCGCGCAGCCAGCATCGGCTGCGGACGATTGCGAGCCTTGGCATTCAGCTGGTAACTCTGGTGCTGCTGCTGCTGGCTATATTCGGCGCGCCGAGCCAGACGCCGACGATCCTGGGGCTGGGCGCGGCGGGCCTGACGGTGGTGTTTCAGGACTTCATCCTGGCGTTCTTCGGGTGGTTTGTGCTGATGGGTAAAAACGGCATTCGCGTGGGCGACTGGGTGGAGATTAACGGCGTGGCGGGCGAGGTGCTGGAGGTGGGCATCATCCGCACGACACTGCTGGAGACGGGCAACTGGACGGATAAGGGCCATCCCACAGGGCGGCGCGTAATGTTCATGAACAGCTTTGCGGTGACGGGGCAGTTCTTCAACTTCTCAACCGCAGGGCAGTGGATGTGGGACGAGATCACGCTGAACGTGCCAACGGGCGCCGACCAGCAGAGGACGCTGGCAGCGATCGAGAGCGTTGTCGCGAAGCAGACGGAACAGGACACGAAACTGGCCGAGGCGGAGTGGCGGAGTTCCGGCAAGGTGCATGGGCTGAGCCAGTTTTCCGCCGCGCCGAGCGTGGACCTGCGACCGGCGGCGTCGGGGATCGATGTGCTGGTGCGGTATGTGACGCGGGCGGCCGACCGCTTTGAGATGCGCAACAAGCTGTATGGCGCGGTGATTGGTGTGCTGCATCCGGTGGACGGGTCAGAGAAGCGTCCGTAGTCCGCTTCCGCCAGCCGGGGGCGGGGCGGGGCTCCCAGGGCAAGTTGCCTGCATTTATAACATTCGTTGCAACGAGTAATATGGGAGTGTGAAGAGGGTGAAGAAAGCGGCGAAGCTGCCGGCCTGTCCGGAGGAGTTGGCGTTTCTGGAACTGCTGCGGACGGCGGACCAGCTTTCGCGGCGGCTGGCAGGGGTGCTGAAGGACGAGGACCTGTCTTCGAACCAGTACAACGTGCTGCGGATTCTGCGGGGTTCGCCTGACGGGCTGGCGTGCGGGGAGATTGGGGACCGCATGATTACGCGCGACCCGGACATTACGCGGTTGCTGGACCGGTTGGAGCGGCGCGGGTTAATTGAGCGCTGGCGCGATGAGCGCGACCGGCGGGTGGTGATGGGAAAGATTGCGCCGGAGGGGCTGAAGTTGTTGAGCCGTATGGACGATCCGGTGAAGGAGGCGCACCGGCGGGAGCTGGGGCATCTGGGGGCGAAGCGGCTGGGTCAGTTGATGGAGTTGCTGAAGACGGCGCGAAGCGCAAGTTGATAGTTGGTTAGCTGCCCGCGTGGGCCATTGATTTCATTGGGCATGATATTCGTTGCAACGAATATCATGCTGGCGCATCCAAAGAACCGCAGCAACAAGATTTGGACCAAAAGGAGATTACACATGAGCACATGGAATTTGGATCCGGCCCACTCGGTAGTGGAGTTCAAGGTGAAGCACATGATGATCTCGAACGTGAAGGGAACGTTCGGGAAGGCGGCGGGCGTACTGGACTACGACGAGGCGGCCCCGGCCGCGGCGAGCATTGAGGCCACGGTCGACGTGACATCGATTGCGACAGGCGATGCGCAGCGCGACGCACATTTAAAGGGACCGGACTTCTTCGACGTGGAGAAGTTTCCGGCGATGGCGTTCAAGAGCTTTAAGGTTGTTCCGGCGGACGGCACCGTTGAGGGCGAGCTGACGATCAAGGGCGTGACGAAGACAGTTGCGTTCGAAGTGGAGGGACCGACGGCGCCGGGCAAAGACCCATGGGGTAATACGCGTGTGGCGGTCGAGGCGACGACGAAAATCAGCCGGAAGGAGTTTGGGTTGACGTGGAACGCGGCGCTCGAGACCGGCGGCGTGCTGGTGGGTGACGATGTGACGATCACGATTGATGCGCAGTTTGTGAAGCAGGCGTAGGGGACTAGTTGCTGGGGACTCGGGACTAGGAAAAGCAGATTCCTCCGCGTTCGACTCGCGTCGAACGCTGCGGAATGACAATGCAGCAGGCGTAGGGACTAGTTGCTGGGGACTCGGGACTAGAAAAAAGCAGATTCCTTCGCATTCGACTCGCGTCGAACGCTGCGGAATGACAATGCAGATACCGGGGAGCCTTCGCGCTGGGCGCTCAGGATGACGGCAGAAGCGAAAGACAGGGCAGGTCCTTCGGGCTGCGCTGCTCGCTTGGCGCGGGCAGCTTCGCTCGGGCTGACAGGGCAGTTGTGAGAGGGAGGGAAGTATGTCGTTGCGGGCAGTGAAAGAGATGATCAACACGAAGCCGACGCTGGAAGGTGCGGGTGTGCGGCTGGAGCGGGCGTTCGGCTTTGGCAAGACCAAGGAGTTCGATCCGTTTCTGCTGCTGGATGATTTCCGCAATGACAATCCGGCGGACTACATCAAGGGGTTTCCGTGGCATCCGCATCGCGGGATCGAGACCATCACATACGTGCTCGCGGGGACCGTCGAGCATGGGGACAGCCTGGGGAATAAGGGAAAGATGGGCGCGGGCGACGTGCAGTGGATGACGGCGGGCAGCGGCATTCTGCACCAGGAGATGCCGAAGGGCGATGCACAGGGACGGATGCACGGCTTTCAACTGTGGGCGAACCTGCCCGCGAGTATGAAGATGACCGACCCGCGGTATCAGGACATACCTGCGACCGCGATTCCGGAGATCACCGACGATGACGGTACGCACGTGCGCATCATCTGCGGGGAGTTCTGGGGCAAGCGCGGACCGGTGGAGGGCGTGGCGGCGGACGCAAACTATATCGATGTGTCCGTCGCGCCGGGGAAGAAGAAGCGGCTGAAGGTCGACGTGACGCGCAATGCCTTTGCGTATGTGTTTGCCGGAGCGGGGACGTTTCGCGATGCTTCGACGCCGCAGGCGGTGCTGACGGAGTCGGGTATCGATCCGAACGCGGCGCCAGAGTATGACGCGAAGAACCATTCGCTGGTGCTTTTCGATCGCGGCGACGAGATCGTAGTGCAGGCGGGCGAGCAGGGCATCCGCTTTCTGCTGGTGTCCGGCAAGCCGATCGAGGAGCCGGTGGCGTGGTACGGCCCAATCGTAATGAACACGCAAGGCGAACTGCGGCAGGCGATGAGCGAGCTGCAGGACGGGAGCTTCATCAAACACCGGTGATGGTTGTCCGTTCTGAGTTCTCAGTGGTTCGTTGCAAAGGAGATTCCTTCGTGGCCCCTCTCGCTTTACGAGACCGAACGCTTCTGGAATGACAAGCGTTGGCGGTGAGAGGGCATGCCTTCGGCGTGCCCTTTCGCTTTTGGGGTCACACGGAGGTGGAATTCACCAGACCGCATGGGCCATGGGAGTCTGGAGACGGCTGGGGCGGTAAGCCCCGTTCGCCTTCGGAGGGCATCATCGCAGTTCGACTCGAGCTTGGGCACCTGCTGGTCCGCGCGAAGCTGATCACCGAGGAGCAGATGAACGAGGCGCTGGCGCGGCAGTCGGCGCTGGGCGGGCGCTTTGGCGAGCATGTGGTGTCGCTCGGCTTTATGACCGAGGACGCGCTGAATGCGTTCATCCACAAGACCCCGGTTGAGCCGCCGACCATTGAGTCGACGGGCATCGACGAGACCGAGCTGTTGAGCCTGCTGATGAAGCTGATCTATACGTGGCGGCTGCAATCGAACCGTGAGTTTGCCGACGCCATCAAGCTGCCGGCGCATCTTGTGGTGAAGCTGATCCGGATTGCGACGGAGCGGAAGCTGCTGTATGCGAAGGGCGTGCGCGCCGACAACATGGCGGCGATGAACTATGCGCTGACCGATGAAGGCACGCGCTGGGCGCTGGAGGCGTTGGAACGTTCGCAATACACGGGACCGGCGCCGGTAACGCTGGAGCAGTACATCGACCGCGTGAACCTGCAGAAGATCACCAATGAGGTGATCACCTTCCAGAAGGTGCGCAACAACGTCAGCGACCTGGCGATGGAAGACGAGATGATCGTGCAGTCGGGTCCGGCGCTGAATTCGGGGCGCGCAATTCTGCTGTATGGGCCGCCGGGCAACGGCAAGACGACGTTTGCGCTGCGGCTGGCAAACGTGTTTACGGACATGATCTATATTCCCTACTCCGTGACGGTGGAAGGCCAGATCATCCGCGTATTCGATCCCAGCATCCACGTGCCGATCAAGACCGACGAGCAGCACGGGCCGTCGATCCTGCGCACCGATTCCGTGGATGGGCGCTGGGTGGCATGCAAGCGGCCGTTTGTGGTGGCCGGCGGAGAGCTGACGCTGGATATGCTGGACCTGCGCTACGAGGCGACCGCGCGCTTCTACGAGGCGCCGCTGCATATGAAGGCGCTGGGCGGCTGCTTTGTGATCGACGATTTTGGCCGGCAGCTGGTGACGCCTACCGTGCTGCTGAACCGCTGGATTGTGCCGCTGGAGAGCCGCATCGACTACCTGAAGCTGCATACCGGCAAGAGCTTTCAGATTCCATTTGACGAACTCGTGATTTTCTCAACCAACCTGGAGCCGGAGGACCTGATGGACCCTGCCTTCCTGCGCCGGCTGCCATACAAGATCGAGATTGGGTCGCCGTCGGTGACTCTCTTCCGCAGCATTGTCGAGAAGGAATGTATCGCCCGCGGCATGACGCTCGATGATGAGACCTTCGACCACCTGGTGTACAAAATCCAGATTGAGAAGCAGCTTGACCTCGCGTGCTTCCAGCCGAAGTTCCTGCTGGAGCAGGTGACGGCGTCGTGCAAGTTCATGGAAGAGCCGCCGTCACTGAGCCGGCGCTTTCTGGATTACGCGATCGATAACCTGCGGGTGAAGAGCAGTGTGCAGGCGTCCGCGGAGAAGGCGGCGATGAGTCTGGAAGAGCGGCTGGCGGGTGGGTCGCGGACGTAGGGGCGATGCTTCTACTCGGCTACTTGTGACCGTTTGTAAGAGATGTTCGCTGAAGGAACGGCAGCGATAACTTGGTCAATAAGCGGCAGGCTTGGTAAACCCCACTGATTACTGATTGCGACCGTTTTGTCGCCGACATCGATCAAATGATCATCATCAATGAACATTCTCGCTGGTCTGAAGACATACCCGGTGGCTTCTTTCGCCTTTGCGGCAGCTTCAATGAACGCATCGCCCCGAGGGTGTCCATCCACAATCACAATCTTCCGGGCTGGAATGATTGATTGCAGCGTCCCGAGTGGGAGACCTGCGATCGCGGCCTCTTTTAGCACCCTCCAGATGAGATTTCTCTTCCAGAGATTCGGAAATATCTGGCCGTTGACCGTCAGGTCATATCTGGTGAAGTCTGCCACAGACTCCGCTGCCTGGCGGGATTCAGCCTGTTTTTCCTTAACTCGGACGGTGTATTCCTGCGCTTCTTTTATCGGGATGACTTGCTCAATCTCCAACAGCGTCCGGTCGTCTAGCCTGTAAGGCCGTAACCGGACGCAACGAATGTCGAGACCGTTGCTGTTCAGCCATAGGACAGCCGTCGTCAGCTCCTTTGAGAAGTCCGGAGACACCAAAAGTATTCTGACCGAGTTTCCGAAATCCTCCGGAGGCTCAGTGACGCCAAGAAATTCAAGGATGGAGGCCTGCGCCTCAGCCGTATCGCAACCACGGAACTTCGCGTGAGCGGTTAGGGCTTGATCAAACCGCAGCGTGGAGACCATTGCAGCGTAACGGATAGCCTGCAAGTCCATGTGGCCACCGTCCTCGGTGCGCTTCAGTTCAACGACGACCAAGGAGCCGTTGCGGTCGACCGCCAGCAGGTCTATGCGACGGCGGCTATCTTCCCAATCCGAAAACTCCTCATCGATAACAAACAGGTCATCGCCAAGAACGGAAAGGCGCCCCTTCAGGAGGCGCTGCAAATCTTCCCTCTCGCGGAAGAACTGCTCCTGCATTGTTGTGCGAGGAACTTCGGCTAAGTCGTCGCGAGTAAGCTCGTACAGTGCCATGTGAGTTGAAATAAGTCTAAAGGGGCTGTCAGCGCTTTATCCACGAAATTTCTACTCCCCCGAGGATCGTGCGGCCCTGCATCGGAATGCCGGGGAGTTCGGTGTAGCCGGTGTTGGCAAGGTTGAGCAAGCGGACATAGGGGCGGATGGTTCCGGTAGAGCGGGTGAGGTTTACGTCCCAGAGTGGATAGGCGGTGTGCGTGGTCTTCTGCACGATGTTGACCTGCGTGCGAAGGGTGATCTGCTTGCCGGCTGCGCCGAAGAGTTGTGTGGGAAGCTGGTCGGCGGTCCAGCTAAACACGGCATTCTGCGCGGCGTAATTGAAGGCGTATTCGGAGATGAGTTCGGGCGGCAGGTTTGCGGAGTGGGCTGCGGTGTAGGCGAGAGTAAGCTGCTGGTTGTCCGTGAGGCGTATACGGGCCGAGACTTCGGCGCCCGAGAGATCGAGCGTGGGGATGTTGACGGCCTGCCACTTGTCTGTCGGCACGCGTTTGACGTAGTCGATGGCGTTGGTCTGGTTGAGGCGGAAGCCGGCGGCGGAAAGGGTGATGCGGCCGCCGGACGGCGAGTAGTCGACGCCGCCCTCGTAGCTCCAACTGGATTCGGGCTTGAGCAGAGGATTGCCGTTGGTGGCGGGATCGGCGTAGTAGAGATCGACGTAGGTAGGCTGGCGGAAGCCATGACTGGCCGCAGCGCGGACGCGCAACGATGAGGAGAGCGTGACCGCTCCGGCGACGTTGGGGGAGAAGACTGAGCCGTGGCTGGAGAGAATTTCTTCGCGCGCGCCGAGCGAGAGCGAAAGGCGTTTGAGCGAGCGCAGACTGAGGTTCGCATAGCCCGCGCCCTGGTTGCGCGCATGGACGCCGAGCGAGCTGGAGTGGATGGTGTCCCCAGCCTCTTCGAGGCCGTAGGAGAGCGTGGCGTTGCGGCCGATAGGATCGGCGCGGCGGAGCGCGGCTTCGTAGCTGGTGGTGGTGTGGTTGTTCTCGTAAATCTGCGGCTGGCCGAGGATGAGGACAAACTCATCGGTGTGTTTGAGGTAGCCGAAGCTGGCGGCGGTGCGACTCCCGAGCTGCTGCTGGATACTGGCAAGCCAGGCCTTGGTGCGTTCCCACTCGGGGTAGTTGCCGTAGAAGTTGTTTGCGCCGTAGGGGCGGTCGCTGGCGGCGAGCAGGATGTCCGTTGTGCCGGCCGCACTGTGCAACCAGCTTTCGGATGAAGCCGCGTTGGAGGAGTAGTTGCGGTCGAACGCGAAGCCGTCGGAGGTATCGCGCGAGGCGGTGAGCTGCTCGCTGAAAAATTTGGTTGCGACGGAGGCGCGGAGGTGATTTTCGAGCGAGCCGTAGCTGCCGCCGCCGGTGCGAGCGGTGAGTGCGAACGCGGGCGCGGAGTTTGTTCCATGTGCGGGCTCGGAGGTGACGAGGTTGACGGCGCCGCCGATGGCGTCCGAGCCGTAGAGGGTCGAGCCGGAGCCGTGCAGGATGTCGATCGACGTGATGGCATCGAGCGGCACCGGGATGTCGAGGTTCAGATGGCCCGTCTCGGGATCGTTGACGCGCAGGCCGTTGACGAGGACGAGCGATTGCTCGAATGTAGTCCCGCGAATGGCGAGATCGGCCTGTACGCCTTCGGCGGCGCGGGCCTGAATGTTGACGGAGGGATCGGTGCGGAGGAGATCGACGGCGGTGTCGAACGAACCGGCGGGCTGCGCTGCGGGGGAGATGGTGAGGACGCTGCGGTCGCTCTCGGCGAAGGGAAGCGGCTCGACCGTGGTGGTCACGGTGATGGAATCGGTGCCCACGGTCAGCGCGGGTGATGCGGGCGAGGAAGCTGGCGTCTGCTGCGAAATGAGAGGAGCGGAAAGAAGCAGAACAAAGGCGGCGGGCAGAACGAATTGCGTTCGGATCATGGATTGAGTTCAAGAATGCCGCAATAACCCCTCAATCGGCAAGCAAAGTTCTATATTGAACTTAATTGTTGAATCAATTAACTATATGACATGGAAACCATGCGCATCGATGCATTCCTGCGCGAGAGCCCGATGTTTGCAGTCAACCGGGCTGCGCGGAAATTCAATTCATTCGTAGACCTGGCCCTGGCTACGGACAGGCTGAGTTTTCTGGAGGGACTGGTGCTGGTGGCGATCCTGTTTGAAGCGCCGCGCCAGATAAAGCCATCACAACTGGCGGAAACCTTCGCGACGACCCGGGCGAACATCAGTCACAGTCTTTCGTCGCTGGAGGCGAAAGGGCTCTTGCAACGGAAGATCGATCCGGAGGATGCACGGGCGTATTTGCTGGCCTTGAAGCCGGCGGGCAGGAGATGCGCCATGCGCGTAATCCGTGCGCATGACCGGATGCAACAGGGGTTTGAGAAGGAAGTCGGCAAACCTGCGCTCGTCGAGACATTGAAGGTCATCCGCAGCCTGGAGCGGATGGCCACTTTGCACAACAGCTGAATCGGTGGAGATTTCCTCGCACCGTATCGCAGCGGTTCTGCATCCGATGCTGGTACGCACCTCATCAAGATATGAGCGGGAGGAGTTGCATGAAGATTGGAATCATTGGTTCAGGCGAAGTGGGAAAGACGCTCGCGGAAGGTTTTGTAAAACATGGGCATCAGGTGACGGCGGGCAGCAGATCGCCGGAAAAACTCGCTGGATGGAAGGGCGTCCGTGCGGGCAGTTTCGCGGACGCTGCAGCATTCGGCGACGCTGTGGTGCTGGCGGTGAAGGGCAAAGCGGCGGCCGATGCATTGCGGGAAGCAGGGGCGGAGAACCTGCGCGGCAAGCCGGTGCTGGATGCGTGCAACCCCATTGAGGAAGCGCCTCCGGTGAATGGTGTTCTGACGTTGTACACCGGCCCAAATGAGTCGCTGATGGAGCAGCTGCAACGCGAGTTTCCCGACGCGAAGCTGGTGAAGGTGTTCAACTCTGTTGGTTCGGCGCGCATGGTGAATCCCTTGTTCAAGGGCGGCAAGCCGACGATGTTTATCTGCGGCAATGACGACGCAGCCAAGAAGACTGTGCGCGGGATACTCGATCAGTTTGGCTGGGAGACGGCGGACATGGGCAAGGCGGAGGCGGCGCGTGCCATTGAACCGCTCTGCGTACTATGGTGCATCCCTGGATTTCTGCAGAACCAGTGGACTCACGCGTTCAAGCTGCTGGTCGATTAGAAACTGCGTCCGGAGGTCGACGAAGCTAGAGCGCGTTGAGCTGACGGATGCGCCCCTCAATGACTCGGGTGAAGCCATCAACCTCATCCGGGGAATAACCGCCGGCGCGGAAGGCATCTTCAATCTGTCGGTGGCTGAGCTGCCCGAGCAGCGAGCCGATCCACCGCGCGTCCTGACGCGGAATATGGCGGCCGATCCACAGCATGTTTTCGCGGCGGATGTATTGCTTGATGCCAAAGCCGAGTGTTTCCAGCAACAGGCTGAGCGACGGCGCAGGCGCGGCGAAGTCGACGGAATCAGTGGTGGTATGCGTAATGAATTTCGACTTCTCGTACGCGGGCAAATTGTTCTTCGACAGGCTATTTACGAAATGCAGGCCGGTGCGACCGAAAGACGAGCCTGTATCGCTGACTAGGAAGAGCTGGCGGTCGTTCTTCTTGTCGCTGTAGACGGAGTTGTTGTCGTCCTTGAGGTCCCAGCTGTTGACGAGCGCGATCATTACACGAAGGCCGTTGAACTCACGTGTGCCGAGGAATGGATTGGACTTCCATTTCCAGATGGCGATCTTCTTTTCGCCGTCGGGTCTGCGCGCGAAGCGGGCAGCGGTGAGCTGGTCGCCATGAACATACTTCTTGCCGCGGCTCATGTGAATACTGGGCACGGTTGCGGTGGCGAGGTAGTAATCGTCTTCGACGAAGTAGCCGACCGCCCAGAGCAGGCGCGAGACGGCGATCTCGGCGTTGACCTCGAGGCCGAACTTGCCGCGCCATTTTCTGCCATGCGCATCGCGGACGTCGAACTTGGGCGAGCTTTCGTCGTGGTCTTCACCGAGGAAGGTGAACGGCGGTTGCGGCTCGCCGGCCGAGCCGCCCTGGCCATGGAGAAGATCGAGCGAGGCGATTGCGCCGGGATCGTGCCAGAGGATGGGGTGGTGAATCTCGTCTGGACGAATCGGATCATGTTTGGAACTGGTGTCATCGTCCGGGTCGACTTCGGCGCCCTTGATTGTGGCCGCCTCCAAAGTGGCTGCGGCAAGCGGAGTTTTCCGCGACGCGACAGCTACGGAGGAGGTGCGAGGCAGCGGGGAATTCTGTGCCGCCGCCGGTTGGAGCATCCCAGCCAGCACACCGATGCATAGCCAGGGCAGACCAGGTAGACGATTCATCCGGAATACGATGCGGGCCGCGCGTCGATGGCTGGCCGCTGCAAAAGCGCCGGAGGCGTCCGGCGCGCCGGCGACACGGATTGAGGCGAAATGACTGGGTACTGGCGAGCGGACGCGGGAGGCGGGAGCTGCGTCTAAGCCAAACATGAACACGCAGCACGCGCATCATCTGCCGCACGGATGGTTTCTGGCGATCTTCATCTTCTGCGCCGCGATTGTGCTCTCGAACGCGGCGCACTGGGTGATCTTCCGGATCGTGAAGCACAAGGCGGCGCACGGCGCCTCGCGCGGATGGGGAATCCAGCAACATCTTGGACGGCCCAGCCGCGCGGTCTTCATGCTCACGTGCCTGCTCTTTGTGGTGCCGGTAATTCCGCGACTGCCGCAATGGCTGGCCCGCGACATCCGCCATGGAATCTTCATGGCGATCGTTTGTGCGATGGGCTGGTTTCTGGTGGGCTGCGTGTATGTGCTGCAGGCGTTCTTGCTGCGGAAATACGATATCAAGGCAGCGGACAATATCCGGGCTCGCCAGATGTACACGCAGTTCCAGGTGATCCGCCATCTGCTGGTGGGCTTCGTCGCGGTGGTCACGGCGGGCGTGCTGCTGTGGACCTTCAACGACCAGAGGCTGTGGCACTATGGCTCGGGGCTGCTGGCGTCCGCGGGCATCGCGTCGCTGCTGCTGGCGTCGGCGGCGAAGTCGACGGTCTCGAATGTGCTGGCGGGTATTCAGATTGCGTTTACGGAGCCGATTCGCATCGACGATGTGGTGGTGATCCAGGGCGACTGGGGACGGATTGAAGAGATCACGTCGGCGTATGTGGTGGTGAAGATATGGGACCTGCGCCGGCTGATTGTGCCCCTGAGTTACTTCATTGAGAACCCGATTGAGAACTGGACGCGGCAGTCGGCGGACATTCTGTCGTATCCATATATCTATGTGGACTACTCGGTGCCGGTGGCGGAGCTGCGCGCGGAGTTCGAGAAGTATGTGAAGCAGCATCCGCTGTGGGA
>DATNEM010000272.1:0-3629 GCA_035552995.1 Acidobacteriaceae bacterium
GGTGGGGAATATGACTCAGATCGTCACCAGCCGGTCCTCCTTCGGATCGATCTCGATAGAGACGTCCTTGTATTCATCGAAGAGGCCCGCGTTGTGCATCTGCCACGCAATCGGACCGGCCTTGCCTGCTGTGGCATCCACAAAATCCAGCACCTCGACTGCCTTCGAGTCCGGCGGCTGTGCCACAGCCATCCGCGCACGTCCCGTCGCCGCATCCGCCAGAATCTCCACCCGGCTCCACGTATGAAGATCGAACTGCGGGTTGACCACGCGCGTAAATTCCGCGCCTCCATCTGTGTTCTTCCCCGGCCGGTAATCCCAGTGGCCGCCATTCGGCACCTGGAATTGAATTCCTCCCAGCGCGTCCAGCGGCTTCTCATCGCCTGCCGGCCGCGTGCAGAAGATCAGCACGCATGCCTGGTGGTCCGGTGCGCCCGACACATGCCGCATCGTGAACATAAGCCGGAAGCGTCCGTAATCTCCGGTCGTATAGATCACACCGCGTCCTTGGCCTATGCTCGCCATCGCACCGTCTTTCACCATCCAGCCTGCAGTCGGCGGACTCGCAGGTTTGTTCTGTATCTCGGTCCAGCCATCGAGTGTCTTCCCATTGAACAGCGAGATCGCCCGTCCCTGCTTCTCCTCTGCGCACGCGCCGGGTCTCATCGCCATTGCGCCAAATCCCGCCGCCGCCGCCGTCACGATAAATTCCCTTCGGCCAATCCAACTTTCCGCCCGGCTCATCAACTCCTCCTCTGTTTCGTCCCGCAACTCGTCGCGCGGATCAACTTTACGCCAACTCAGTTCATAATGTGTCCGTATACATTGCGCAAGCGCAGCCGCTGTTATCCCGCCTAATGCCAAAACCATACACTTCGGAAACTGAGCCCCCATTTAGGCCGTATACGCATTCAGAGCGTCCCTAACCGCATAAGCCACTTTGAAAGGACCTTGTTCTCCCCATGGACATGCGCGACATTGCGAAGCTTGCCGGCGTCTCCAGCGCCACGGTATCGCGCGTCATCAACGGCTCTTCGCTGGTCCGCCCTGAAACCGCCGACCGCGTCCGCCAGATCATCGCCGAGCACAAGTTCATCCCCAACGGCAGTGCCACCACGCTCAAATACGGCCGCAGCAGCACCTATGGCCTCATCATCCCCGACATCACTAACCCTTTCTTCCCGGAATTCATTCACAGCTTCGAATCTCTGCTCGCCGACAAGAATCAGGACATGCTCATCGCCACTACCGAGTCGCACGCGGCCAAAATGCAGAAGGCCATCCACCGCATGCTTGTCCGCCAGGTGGAAGGCATCGCGCTGCTCGCCTCCGAGATCGACACCGAGCCTATCGAGGCTCTCATGCATAACCGTGTGCCACTCGTTACGCTCGATCGCCGCCTCACCGGACCCGGCCTCAGCGACGTCTCCGTGCAAAGCCTCTCCGGCATGAAGGCAGCAGTCGAGCACCTTCGCCATCTCCGCCATCGCAGGATTGCTTACATCGGCGGGCACGCCGGCCCTACCATCTCCGACCACCGCCTTCGCTCGTTCACCAAAGCCATGGAGTTCGCCGATCTTGCTGTCGATGCACGTTACCTGCAGACCGGCAACTACCGCATCACTGGCGGCGAGTCTGCCATGTCCTCGCTGCTCGAACTCGAGTCCACGGATCGCCCCACCGCCATCGTCTGCGCCAACGATCTCACCGCTATAGGCGCTTTGCGCATCATCCATCGCCGCGGTCTCTCCGTCCCCGGCGACTTCTCCGTCGTCGGCTTCGATGACATCGAACTCTCGGACATCATCCTCCCGCCGCTTACCACACTGCGCCTTCCTCGCGAACAACTCGCCCGTACCTTCGTCACCGCGCTCGAGGCCTTTGGCCCGGATCCGCACATCGCCGGTAAACAGTACAAGGTCGAGACCACCCTCGTCGTCCGCGAATCCACCGGCCCCGCGCGCAAGCAATAATCGATGCGGGTGCCCTATTCATGCCTGGACGTTCGCACGCGCATGGGTAGGGTGAAGCGTCACCGATACGCCCAGTCCAGCGCCACGCCCGCCGCAACCACTCCCGCCGCAAGCGCCCACGCTTTTCGCGAGATGCGCACCCGGTCTGACGTCTGCGTATAGAACGTCAGTCCGTGCAGCTCGTCCCGGGTTCTCCTCAGCGTGATTGCGCTCACCGTCGTCGTGACGACGGCGCAAACCACCCATCCGTAAATCGCGCCATAGAAATTCGCCGACATCTGGCTGCCGTACACCAGCCATCCTTCCCGCACCGCGAAGTTGTGCGCACCAGCGGTGAGCACTCCGCACAGCAATCCCCAGAATCCGCCCGCAGGGGACGCCCACGTTGTAAACATTCCCAGCACAAACAGTGCGCAGAGCGGCGCATTGAAGAGCGAGAAGATCAGTTGCAGGTAATCCATCAGGTTGTTGTAGCGGAAGGCAACGTATGCGGTCGCGACACTCAGGCCAGCGGCAACTGCCGTGAACATCCGCCCGATTCGCAGATAATGCGAGTCCTTCTCGCGTGGCCTCAGGTGCTCGCGGTATAGGTCGTGCGTTGCCAGCGCGGAAAACGCAGTGATGTTCCCCGCCAGCCCTGACATCAGGCTCGCCACGATCGCCGCCACACCCAGCCCGAGCAACGCCGGTCCATAGTAATGCTGCATCAGCAATGGCAGCGCCTCATCAAACCTTGGCGCCGCTTGCCTACGCAGCAGTCCGGCCGCGGCCATGCCTGGAAAGATGATCAGGAAAGGGAAGAGCAATTTCACCGTGGCAGCCAGCAGCGGTGTGCGCACAGACCCCTCTGCCGTCCGCGCCGCCAGCGCGCGCTGAATCAATACGAAGTCCGTACACCAGTACCCGAAGCTGAGTGCAAACGCCAGCCCCACCGTCACGCCCACCACGTCCATTCGCGCTGTATGGGGAGCCGCTATCGGAATTCCCCACAGATGCCGCATCTCCGCAGGTAGCCGCAGCAGCACGCCGTTCGGTCCTCTTGCCTCGCGATACACCATCCATGCCAGCGGCAGCAATCCGGCCACTGTCATCGCAAACTGCAGCAGCTCGTTGTAGATCGTGGCCCATAACCCGCCGCTGAGCGCGTAGCACAGCACCACTGCCGCGGTCACCAGCACTACGTCGAAGAACTTCCACCCGAAGAACAGATGCAGCACGGTTGAGATCGCATACAGGCTGATACCTGAGACAAACGCCATCATTACAGCCAGTGAGATCCCACTCAGCAGATGAGTGGGCTGTCCGTAGCGCAGGCGCAAATAGTCCGGCATGGTCATCGCGCCGCTCTGCGCATAGATAGGCATCATCATCAGCGCCAAAAAAACCATCGCCGGGATGGCACCGATCCAGTAGAAATCCAGCGCCAAGGCGCCATACTTGGCGCTTGCCGTCACAATCCCCACCACCTCCAGTGCGCCGCAGTTCGCCGCCACGAAAGCCAGTGCCGTCACCCAGGTCGGCAGCGCTCGTCGGGCATGCAGAAACTGGCCGGAGTTCCTCGCCTTTCGCCGAACAATCTGCCCCACCACGATCGTCGCTGCCAGATACGGCGCGATGATCGCAAGAGCGGACGTGCTGGAGGGGCTGGCAAGCAAC
>DATNEM010000273.1:0-4184 GCA_035552995.1 Acidobacteriaceae bacterium
CATGAACCCCCAGCAGCGCGAGGCCATCCAGGCCGTCGACGGCCCCGTGCTGCTGCTGGCGGGCGCAGGCTCCGGCAAGACGCGCGTCATCACGCACCGCATTGCTTATCTGATCGAGCAGCGCGGCGTGGCGCCCGATGCCATCCTCGCCGTCACCTTCACCAACAAGGCCGCCAGCGAGATGGCGGAGCGCGTGGAAAAGATTCTCGGCCATACCTCGCTCTCGAAACCGCAGCTGTCCACCTTCCACAGCTTCTGCGTCCGCGTGCTGCGCCGCGACATCGAGGCATTGCGCGTGAATAATACCGGCCTCACCAAGAGCTTCGCTATCTATGACGAGGTCGATCAGCAGGCCGTGATGAAGGCGGCGCTCAAGCGCCTCGCCATCGATGACAAGCAGCTGAAGCCGCGAGTTGTCCTCGGGCGCATCTCCTGGGCGAAGAACCACATGATCGACCCGCAGGAATATTTCCTCGCCTCGAAGAACCCGATGGAAGAGCGCATCGCGCACCTCTACGAGATCTACCGCAAGGAACTGTTCAAGGCCAACGCCGTCGACTTCGACGACTTGCTTCTCGAAACCGTCCGCCTGCTCAAGGTGGCGGGCGATGTGCGGGAACGCTACAACCGGCGCTACAAATATCTGCTCATCGACGAGTACCAGGACACCAACCGCCCGCAGTATGAACTGATGAAGCTGCTCGCCGGCCCGGAGCACAATGTCTGCGTCGTCGGCGATGAGGACCAATCGATCTACAGCTGGCGCGGCGCGGACATTCGTAACATCCTCGAGTTCGAGAAGGATTTCCCCGAGGTCCGCACCATTCGCCTGGAGCAGAACTACCGCTCCACGCAGATGATCCTCGAAGGAGCGTCTGCGGTCGTTGCCAACAACACGCAGCGGAAAGGCAAGAGCCTTTTCACCACACGTGAAGGCGGCTCGCTCATCGGCCTCTACGAAGCCCCCGACGGGGAGAACGAGGCGCTCTTCATCGCGGACCGCGTGAACCGCTATTTGCGCGAGGCTGGGCAGACCGACGACCAGCCGCGATGCGCGGTGCTCTATCGCACGAACTCGCAGTCGCGCCTGGTGGAAGAAGCGCTGCGCCGTTATCAGATCCAGTACCACATGGTTGGCGGCTTCAGCTTTTACGACCGCGCTGAGGTGAAGGACCTGCTCAGCTATATGAAGCTGGTCGTCAACCCGCATGACTCCATCGCGCTGGGCCGCGTGGTCAACTCGCCCGCGCGCGGCATCGGCAAGACAACACTGGAGACGCTGGAACGCATCGCGCTCACCGCCGGCATCAGCACATGGGATGCTATCGCCCGCGCGCGCGCAAACCAGCTCCTGCCCGCCCGCGCCCTCACCGCGCTCGGCAACTTTCGCCGGCTCATCATGGATGCGCGCGCCATGCTGGGCCCGGACTTTGCAGGCGCGCTTACTGCGACCACCGCGCCCGAACCCTCCACCGCCGCCGGGCCGCAGCCATTCGACGGCGCAGAAGAATATATCCATCCGGGCTCCGACGAAAGCGACGCCAGCTTCGATCCGGAGAGCATCGCCGCAAGCGCCGCCGAACAGGGGTCGGACGAGAACGCGGCGGAAGAGACGCGCGATTCTTCCCGCATCTCCGATTTCGACACCACCTTCAACTTCGGATTCGACTTCGGCGCCAGCGAAGAAACCTCCACCATCGCGCCGGAAAACGCGACCGATACTGACGCCGCACATGGCCTTGACGCCGCTTCGTTCAATCCCTTCGCGCCTGTCCCGTTGAAAAGCAGTACTCGCTCCAGGCGCGAAGCCCTCGCCGCGGCAGGCGATGCCGCCGCACAATCCGCAGCCGCCGAAGCGGTGTCGACCGAAGCCGAAGCCTTCCGCGCGCCGGGCGATCCCGCCACCCTGCCCGAGCTGATTAAGTTCCTGAACGATCGCAGCGGCTACATCCGCGCGCTCGAAGAAGAGGCCACACCGGAATCTTTCTCGCGCATTGAGAACCTCAAGGAACTCGCCAACGCCGCGCAGGACGCACAGGAGCGCGGCGAAACGCTCAGCGAATTTCTCGACCACGCCGCCCTGGTCTCCGACGCCGACCAGTACTCCGCCGAGGCGCGCGTGACGTTGATGACTCTTCACGCCGCAAAGGGTCTCGAATTTCCGCTGGTGTTCCTGGCGGGTATGGAAGAGGGGCTCTTCCCCAGCGCGCGCACCCTCACCGAGCCCGCCGGACTCGAAGAGGAGCGCCGCCTCTGCTACGTCGGCATGACGCGCGCGATGGACACACTCGTCATGACGCGCGCGCGCTACCGCCGCCGCTACGGCTCCGACATGCCGGAGTCGAGCATTCCCTCACGCTTCCTCGAAGAGATTCCCGCGCGCCTGACCGAAGACCTCGGCAGCCCCCCGTCGCGGCCCCAATTTTCCGGCTCGCCTTACGCCACGCCTTATCCGCAGTGGAACCGCAACCGCCGCGATGACGCCTCCGGCTCCGACTCCCGCCACTACTCGTATGAAGACGAGGACCAAACAGCTTCCGCTTCGCCCGCGAGCGTGCCAGGATTCAATCGCCATCCTGCGCAAAAGTTCTCCACCACGCGCGTTGCGCCTGGGTCAAAGCCCATCGCGAATGGGCCTTCGGCCGCCGGTTCTTCCTTCGACAATATCGCCAGCTTCTTTGCCTCCCGGGGGCAGAAGCCTCCCGGCGGCGCAAAACCCTCCCGCCCCAAACTCGACATCCCCGAACCAACTGGCCGCAAAGGACTGCGCCAGGGTGCACGCGTGCGGCACCCCAAATATGGCGAAGGCACCGTCTTTCGCCGCGAAGGCGAGGGAGACGATGCGAAGATTACAGTACAATTTGAAGGGCACGGCGTGAAAAAGCTGGTAGAGAAGTTCGCCCAGCTTGAGGCTCTTTAGGACTCCTCCAACCCGCCGCCGACATTCTATCTACGAAGGCAAGCACAACTTTCATGGCAAATACCAAGAGCGTCACCGATAAGCTGGAGCGCAAGAAGCTGAAGCGCGCCGCACGCAAGAAAGCCGCACCCAAAGGCAAGCGCACCGGCGCTCGCGGCGAGAACAAGGCCAAGGTCAAGAAGGCGTCGCGCGGGAAGAGCAAGCGTTAAGCCTTAGCTCCCACACGCACTAAGGTCGTCATTCTGACGCGCAGCGTCAGAATCCCCGTATTTACCCGAGGCGGACTGCACAGCGCGGTCCGCCTCGTTGCGTCCGCGCTCCATCTTTTCTCCTTCCGGCCTGAAAAGTCCCCGTAGAACGCTGTCAAGTCCTCTGCCAGCTCAGATCCACGCTAACTCGCTCTCCTCGCGTGAGTTATTTTTTTTCGCAAAGTGGCATAACAGTTATGCGCCAGGAGCTACAATAAGAGTAGTCAGTGCAAAGGAAAGGCCCGGCGAATCGCGCCGGGCTTTTTTATTGGGTCGGAGCCACAGCTCTGTTTGCGCCGACATGATCGCCAGCGATGCGCTAAAGTCACTGATTCCAGATATTTTGTGCGTAAATCATCTGGAATCAATATTTTACCGGGAGTGGTCACCCCGCAACTCACACAAAACAGAAAGTTTATGCGCCAAGATATCAAAATAAATTTCGCCTGTCGTGCGCGCCCCACGTAGCCCTCACTCGCGCGATCTGCGCGATACTAATGCCACTCATTGCAACGGGAGCCCTTTCCGCCGCTTTGCCTACGCCATCCAGTCCGCCGAAGTCCCAGCTCTTCGCCACCAAATCGATCGACAAGCTGATCGCCGAGTCCGAGCAGCCCGAGAAATCTCTGCGCAGGACCCTCGGTCCCGTCTCACTCACCGCGCTCGGCATCGGGGCGGTCATCGGGTCGGGCATCTTCACCGTCATCGGCACTGCCATCGGTGGCTCGCCGGCAAGCAACAACCTCACTGAATCGCCTGTCATCGATATTGTCCTCGGCGCACTGCACCACAACCTCGCGCATCTTGGCGGACGCCCCGGCGCCGGCCCCGCGCTCGCGCTCTCCATGCTGCTGGTCGCCATCGTCTGCGCCTTCACCGGCCTCTGCTACGCGGAGCTCGCCAGCATGATCCCCATCGCCGGCTCCGCCTACACCTACACCTACGCCACCCTCGGCGAGCTCGTCGCCTGGATCATCGGCTGGGACCTCATCCTCGAGTACGCGTTTTCAAACATG
>DATNEM010000274.1:0-5508 GCA_035552995.1 Acidobacteriaceae bacterium
GATCCTGGTCTTTCAATTAGGGCAGGCGCGCATTTGGTTTGCGATGTCGCGCGACCGGCTGCTGCCGGATGTCTTCTCGCGCATCCATCCGCGCTTCCGCACACCGTCGTACGCCACGTGGGTCGCCGGCGTCCTCGTCGCGATCCCCGCCGGCCTCTTCGATGTGGGCACCCTCGCCGAGCTCTCCAACATCGGCACGCTCTTCGCCTTCGTACTCGTGTCGATCGGCGTCATCGTGCTGCGCCGCAAGCAGCCGGATCGCCATCGCGGCTTCCGCGTCCCCGGCGGCGCGCTCTTCCCTGTTCTGTCGGTCATCTTCTGTGTGCTGCTGATGGCCGGCCTGCCCGCGCGCACATGGATGCGCTTCTTCGTCTGGCTCGTTATCGGCCTCTTCGTCTACTTCCTCTACAGTCGCAAGCGCAGCGAGTTCTATCGACATCCAGAGTAGCCATGCCCTCCACCTTTCTCACTGCCGAGTGGCGCAAGCTCATCATGGCGCAGTATGAGGTCGAGCCGACGACACTCGCGCCATGGCTACCCGCCGGACTTGAACTCGATCTCTTCCACGGCCGTTGCTATGTCTCGCTCGTCGGCTTTCTCTTCGACCGCGTTCGCATCAAGGGCATCGCCATTCCATTCCACACGCGCTTCGAGGAGATCAACCTACGCTTGTATGTGGCTCACACCGAACCCGACGGCACCCGCAAACGCGGCGTCGTCTTCATCCGCGAGTTTGTCTCCCGTCCCGCCATCACTCTCGTCGCGCGTTCCCTCTATGAAGAGCCGTACGCGACTGTGCCGACGCGCCACACCTACACCGAATCCACCGCCAAGCTCGGCGTGACATACGCCTGGAAGCACCGCAGCCGCTGGCACTCCCTCGCAGTCGAAGCCGCACCAACACCGCAGCTCATCGCCCCGGACAGCGAAGAAGAGTTCATCACCGAACATTACTTCGGCTACACCAAACGCACGCGCGGCGCTACATCCGAATACGCGGTCCAGCATCCGCGCTGGCAGACCTATCCGATCCTCTCGCAGGAGATCAACGCCGATCTCGGCTCGCTCTACGGCCCGGCCTTCGCCTCGCTCAACGCGCAGCAGCCTGCAAGCGTCCTCCTCGCAGAAGGCTCCGCAGTCACTGTCTCCAGCGGGCGCCGCCTCTCCAGTTGAATTCACATACCGCTTCCCATGGCCACCGCCTTTTCGGATCAACCGACAGGCGTATCATTTCGCCAAATGACTATGAGAAAGAATCACGGCCACCTAACTTTGCTGGCTGCAAGCGCATTGATCGCGATCTCCACCCGCGTCGCTCCATGCCAGTGCATGTTCAGCCCTTCAGCTGTGGTTCCGATCAGGGCAGCGGCCACGGAGCAGATGCCTGCCTACGAGGTGGCAACAATCAAGCCCTCCAATGGCAAAGACTTCGCCATGCCATTGCGGTTTTTCATCGATGAGGCGTTTGGCATCCCGCCCAACATCACCGCCCGCATCGCTGGCCCGGACTGGATCAGTAATACGAGGTTTGTCATCCAGTCGAAGCCGTCCGACGCAATCCGCGACGCGATGCAGAACATGGCGCCCGCGGAACGATCTCGGGAAAACGGGCTGATGATGCAGTCTCTGCTTGCGGACCGTTTCGCGTTCAAAGCCCACTTTGAGACGCGGGAGTTGCCGGTGTATGAGTTAGTGTTGGCGAAGGGCGGCCCGAAGCTCGTGAAGAATTCCGACCCAACCAAAGCCCGCTTTGGAGTGGGTGCATCCATGTTTCGGGCGGCAGCGGTGTCAATCCAGGTCTTGATCGGCGTACTGGAGTGCAACTCCGACATCGGCGGCCGCGAAGTGGTCGACAAGACAGGCCTGACTGGGACCTACGACATCTCGCTGAAGTGGGCGCCACTACAGACCGCGCCAGCAGCCGGCGAAAGCGCAGGCGCGCCTTCATCGGATGAAGGCCCTTCACTGTTCACTGCCATCGAAGAACAGCTCGGCCTGAAGCTGCTCCCGGCCAAAGCACCCAGCGAGGTTCTCGTCATCGATCGCATTGAGCACCCCACGCCCAACTGATGCAACATCGCCTCGCCTGTTGTGCAACTCAATACAGGAACCTCGTTTGGTACGGGTTATCCACGTGTTTTCACGCAAATAGCCCCGCAAACCCTTGCAGCACGCGGTCTCTCGACGCATACTCACTTCAAGGCCGCACGCAACGGTTCCTGTCGAGACCCCGGTGACCCGATACAGCCGTCAAGACGTACTCCGCATTCTGCATCTGAGGGCCCGCCAGCTTTCCGCATGGGAGAAGGCCGGCCTCGTCTCCGCCGCCGAACAATACACTTTTGAGGATCTCGCGCAGCTTCGCGCAGTCCATAAGCTGCGCTCCACGCGCATCACCGCGCGCAACATCCGCGAATCCGTCGAGGCCATGCGCAAATGCGTCGGCATGGCAAATCCCCTTACAGAGACAACCGCGGTCGGCCGCGGCTCACGGCTCTCCTTCCGCGTCAGCGGCGCGCTCGTCGATCCCGTCACACGCCAGCTAGCTTTCGACTTCGACGCCGCACCCGCTCGCCATCTCTCCGTCGTCGGCGCAGTCGAGCATCAGGCCGCAGCCCACGTCGACGTGCAGGAGATCTTCCAGCGCGCGGTGCAGCTCGAAGAAGATCCCGCCACGCTGCCTCAGGCCGCGGAACTCTACCGCGAGATCCTTGCGCTGCGTCCCAACTACGCCGCCGCAGCCATCAATCTTGGCACCATCCACTACAACATGCGCGAGCATGACCACGCCGAGCGGCTTTACCGCCAAGCCGCCGAGGCTGATCCCGACTACGCGCTCGCCTTCTTTGATCTAGGCAATGTGCTCGACGAGCTCAAGCGCCTGCCCGAGGCGATCGCCGCTTACGAACGCGCCATCCACCTCGTACCGCAATACGCCGACGCGCATTACAACCTCGCGCTCGCGCAGGAGCGGCAGGGCCATCGCCGGCGCGCCCTTCGTCACTGGCTCGAATACGTCCGCCTCGATCCCGTTGGACCCTGGGCCGCGCACGCCAAGATGCAAGCCAAGAAGATTCTCGCCGGCGAGCGTCTCCGCATCGTCTGCCGCGCCGGCCGCCTCGTGCAGCCCGTCCAGCAAGCGGGCTAAAAGACACACCCACCACCTCAGCGGGGGCCTGCTCCCATTTCTGTGGCCCATTCATAACGCGATGTCAGTCGCGTCATGGGCGGGAACTGCAACTCGGCGCGTTGCGTACTTGTACCCAGTCACCCCGCGTGTTCTGATACTCATACCTTCCAAAGCCCTTTGATCTCGCGCGCCGCCAGGAGCCCACCCTATGCTCTATCACGTCTCACGCAACGGTCAGACCTATGGCCCTTACACTCTGGAAGATCTGCAGCGCTACCTTGCCAGCGGCAATGTGCTTCCCACCGATCTCGCCCGCAGCGAATCGATGAGCGAATGGCTCCCCGTCGCGCAAATCCTCGGCGGCGCAACGTCCACCTTCCCGCAGCCTCCCATACCCACGTCCGCCTATGCAAGCTATCCGGTAGCCGCTGTCAACGCGTACCCCGATCCACCGAACTTGCATTGGGCGGTCCTGCTGCTCCTGGAGATATTCACCTGCTCTCTGTTCCGCTTCGTCTGGAACCTCGTCATCGCGCACTGGCTCAAGCGCGTCCAGCCGCACAGCAAGGCTTACATCTATTACTGGCTGGCGGTCGCCTTTATGTTGATGGAAACCGGCGCGAGTTCGCACTCGGGAATGCTTTTCCATCCTGGAATGCATCCGTACTGGCCCAACCATGTATTCCATCCATGGAACGGCCTTATCGCGCTCAGCGGTTTCATCGTGCGCCTGATCGCGCGCTTCTTTATGCGCTCAGAACTGGAAGAACACTTCAATGTTGCTGAACCCGTCGGCCTGTCACTCAGCGGCGTCATGACCTTCTTCTTCGGCGGCCTCTACTTCCAGTACCACCTCAACCGCATCAACGAGCGGAAGCGCATGGCACGTTACGCTGCGCCGACGCTCCGGTAGGCCACACCCTTGCGATCTCAATGACCAGCCATCTCCCAACATCCGGACTACGCCGGCGCCGTATCCTCGCGAATGTTGCGCTTTCATGCGGGATAGTCGGCTGCTGTGCGCTGATCGCGTTCCCGCCCACCCGCTTCGCGTTTTATCCAGCCTGCCCCATCCAGGAATACTTCGGAATCCTTTGCCCCGGATGCGGCGCCACGCATGCTCTCGCATTTTTGCTGCGCGGACATTTTGTCGACGCGCTGCGATTCAATGCACTGATCATCCTGCTGCTTCCCTTAGCACTCTGCGTGGCGATCCGCACCTATATGCGCGCAGTCAGCGCGGGAGATTTCCGCTTGCCGCGCGTTCCCGTCCCGGCGATCGTTCTAGCCGCCTCTGCTGCCGCGGGATTCACGGTCTTTCGAAACCTGTCATTCTGAGCCGAAGGCGAAGAATCCCCGCATTTCAGTCGAGGCACGCTTTTCGCAGTCACGCCTGCCTGGCGTCCTGCTGCGGATTGTGCCACTTCATGCCCTTCTCCAGCAGCGCATCGGCCTGCTTCGGTCCCCACGTGTTCCGCTTGTAGGGCCGCGCGCGATGGTGCCGCTTCAGCACCGGATCCACGACCTTCCACGCCGCTTCCACTGCGTCCTCGCGAGTGAACAGCGCGCCGTCCCCTGCCATGGCATCGCCCAGCAGCCGCTCGTATGGAGCCTCCTGCCCGGCAAGATGCTCGCACAGGAACAGCTCCTGCTGATCGCCGATGAATTCCTTGCCCACCTGCTTCACCCGCGCTGCCAGAGCAATCGCCGGGTCGGGAGAGCAGCGGAAGCGCACGTAATTCGCGCGTCCCGGCCCGGGCTGCGAGTCCGCAAACAGTGGCTGCGGCGAAGGCTTCAGCTCGACAAGCACTTCAGTCGCCGTCACTGGAAGGCATTTACCCGACCGCAGATAGAACGGCACGCCCGACCAGCGCCACGAATCGATGAATAGCCGCACGGCCGCAAACGTTTCCACGTCGGAGTTCTTCGCAACGCCCGGCTCCCTGCGATAGCCCGCATACTGCCCGCGCACCAGGTCGTCCATTGCAAGAGGACGCATCGCCTCGAAGACCTTCGCCTTCTCCACCTGCACCGCGCCATAGTTGCGCGTCGCCGGCGGCTCCATCGCCAGCAGCGCAACGATCTGGAACAAATGGTTCTCGACGACATCGCGCAGGCATCCGGCCGTCTCGTAGAACGCGCCGCGGCCCTTGATGTCGAAGTTCTCTGCCATCGTGATCTGCACGCTCGCGATGTAATTGCGGTTCCAAAACGGCTCCAGAAACGCATTCGCAAAGCGGAAGTAGAGGATGTTCATGATCGCTTCCTTGCCCATGAAGTGATCGATGCGGAAGATCGAGTCCTCGGGAAAGACCGACCGCGCTACTTTGTTCAAAGCCTCCGCGCTCGCAAGGTCCCGTCCGAACGGCTTCTCCACC
>DATNEM010000275.1:0-5107 GCA_035552995.1 Acidobacteriaceae bacterium
TTCGCCCGGCAGCCGCATGCTCAGATCCAGAAAGCGGTGGTTCACGCTCTTCATCGACAGCGTGAACGCAAGCCCATCCTCCGTCGCAGACTGCGCGCTCGCATAGCCGGTCATGGACCGGATCGGTGATTTGGCCGCTGCGCTCATTTGATTCCCTCCACCATCTCCGCCTCCGCCGCTTCCGTCGCCTTGCGTTCGTAACGGTCGGAGTCGAACTGCAGCTCGTATAGCCGCCGGTAGGTCCCGGACCGCGCCATCAGATCGTCGTGCGTGCCAATCTCTGTGATGCGTCCACCCTCCAGCACCGCAATGCGCGTTGCATTGCGCACGGTCGACATACGATGCGCGATCACGAAAACGGTGCGGCCCTCCATCAGATTCTTCAACGCTGCCTGCACATACGCCTCGCTCTCCGCGTCCAGCGCCGATGTCGCCTCATCCAGAATCAACACCGGCGCGCTCTTCAGGATCGCGCGCGCGATCGCCAGCCGTTGCCGTTCGCCGCCCGACAGCCGCACGCCCTTCTCGCCGATCATCGTGTCATACCCATCCGGCATTTTGAGGATAAAGTCGTGGGCCAGCGCCATCCGCGCAGCTTCCTCCACGCGCGCGAGCGGCACATCCGGCTGGCCGTAAGCGATATTGTTGCGCACCGTGTCATTGAACAGGATCGTCTCCTGAGTCACCTTGCCGATCAGTTTCCTCAAAGACGCAATGCTCACATCGCGCACATCGTGCCCATCTACAGTAATGCGTCCGCCGTTCACATCAAAGAACCGCGGAATCAAGTTCACAAGCGACGATTTCCCCGATCCGCTCGGCCCTACGATCGCCAGCACCTCGCCGCGGTCTACCTCCATGTTGATGCCGTGCAGCACCGGCTTCGTCTCGCCATCGACCTCATACGCGAAATCCACATCCTCAAACCGGATCGAATCCTTGAAACTCTTGAGCAGGAATGGCCGCTTCTTCTCCACCACATCGTCCTGCGCGTCCATAAAGCGGAATATCTCTTCGCTCGCGCCCAGCGCCTGCTGGAAGCTGTTGTAGTAAAGCGCAAACTTCCGCACCGGATCGTACAGGCTGAATACCGCAACGATGAACAGAATGAAGTCGCCCAGCGTCAGCGCGTGACGCTGGATCTGCTGCCGTCCGATCAGCAGCAACAATGCAATGCCTACCGAGCCGATGGCATCCATCAGCGGCGAGCTGATCGCCTGCACGCTCACCGAGCGCAGGTTCGCTCGGAACAGCCGCCGCGCCGCGCCGCGGAAGCGCTCCGTCTCCCACAGCTCCATGCCGAAGGCCTTGACGATGCGGTTGCCGGTAATCGTCTCATGCAGAATGTTCTGGATCTCCGCCAGCTTGTCTTGTCCCGTCCGCGTCGTAGTGCGAACGCGGCGTCCTATCTTCCTCGCCGAGAGGACCACGACCGGAATAAACAGCAGCAGCACGAGCGAGAGCCATCCGCCATAGCTCACCGCGACACACACGATAAACAACAGCGAGAAGAACTGCTGCAGAAAATCTGCCAGCACCGTGGACATCGCGACCTGCACACGCTCCACATCGTTGATCAGTGTCGAAAGCAGTGATCCCGTCGAGTGCCGCTGAAAGAACGCGATCGATCGCCGCAGGATCGCGTCGTACAGATCGTTGCGCAGGTCGGTAATCATGCCGAAGCCGGCGTAGTTGATCAGGTACGTGCCCGCATAATCGCAGATGGACTTCACAATCGCCGACGAAACCAGCGCGTAGGCCACGACCGTCCACGCGTTCTGGAAGTGGTGCGGCACCAGGAAGTGCAGGTCGATCTGGCGGTTCACTTTAGGAATGCGTAGGAGCAAGAACTCCGTGCTCTGGTTCTCAGGGTTCAGCACCTTCTCAAAAATCGGCTTGATCAGGTAGATCCGCAGCGCAGCCATCGCGCCGACCACAGCCATCAGCACCACCGACAGCAGCGAGTACAGCGCATAGGGCCGCGCATACTTCACCAGCCGCCAGATGCCCTTCACTGCCGCACACTCCCAGCCGCTTCATCCGCGCATACACCTGCGCTTCGATGGTTCATCGCACCCAATTCTATGGGTTTTTCCCACGCCATGCCGTCACCGCCGCGCCGGTTCTTATCTCTCATCGGGGCATGTCCCGATGCACCGTTTTCACACGATGACCCGCCGCTTCCAGCCGTTTCTTCATCTCTTCGGCGATGAAGACCGACCGATGCTGGCCGCCCGTACACCCGAACGCCACCGTCAGATAGCTCTTGCCTTCCTCCACGTAATGCGGCAGCAGAAACTTCAGCATCTCCGTCGCCTTGTCCAGAAACTGCTGCGTCTGCGGGAAGCTGCGCACATACTTCGCGACTTTGGGATGCCGCCCCGTCAGCTTGCGAAATTCAGGGATGAAATGCGGATTGGGCAGAAAGCGCACATCGAACACCAGGTCCGCATCCGGCGGCACGCCGTTCTTGAAACCGAAGCTCGTGGTCGAAATCGTCAGATCGCGGGACTGCGTGCCGCGTTCAAACTGCGCATTGATGTGCGCGCGCAGCTCATGCACGTTGAACTTTGAGGTGTCGATGATGATGTCCGCGACGTTGCGGATCGGCTCCAGGCGCTTCCGTTCCGCGTGGATTCCCTCCACGACCGTCTGCGTGCGGCCCATTGGGTGCGGCCTGCGCGTCTCGGAGAAGCGCCGCACCAGCACATCGTCGGCGGCCTCCAGAAAAACCACACGCGTCGGCAGTGTCTTGCGCACCTGCTTTAGCAGCGCCGGGAAGCGGTCCAGCCGCATGCCCTCGCGCACGTCCACAACCAAGGCCGCGCGCTCAATCTCCGCGGACTGCTGCACTAGATCCGCGAAACGCGACACCAGCTCCAGCGGCAGGTTGTCCACCGAGTAGTAGCCGAGATCTTCAAACGCCTTCAGAGCCGAGAGCTTGCCTGACCCGGACATTCCGGTCAACACTACCAGTTCGCGATCCTTGGTGTGCGTCGCCGCTTCGCCGGCAGGCGTCCGCGGCTTTGCCTTGCTGTTCCGCGCCATGCAGGAATCCTAGCATTGCCGCGGGCAAGACGAAGGCACACACTCGTGGTATATCCGCGGTGGATTGTCCGAGCGCAGACGTGGCGATCTTCAACAGAAAACCGGTCTATGCGTTTGCGGTCGACAGAACGGCCCGGCCTGGCTTCGGATGCCGTTTGGTGGTGGTGATCTTCTGCTTCTGCCGCACGGCCTGCTGCTCAATCTTGGCCAGAGCGTCCCGAAGCGCCGTTCCCATCTCTGCCGACGCGCAGCGTGCCACCATGCTCTGCCCCCGGTGCGTCACGGTAACCTCGGCGACCTTCCGATGCTTATCCACCGAAAGTACCACCTTGGCGTTTGTGGCCTCGCCGCCGTTCACGATCTTTTCGATCGCTCGCAGCCCGGCCTCCGCCTGCTCTCTGTACTTCTGGGTAACGACAAACTGCCTGCCCGTGTACTCAATCACCATCGATTCACCCCGTTCGCTGGTCTCTGCGTGCTCTGACGAACTTCAGTGTTTTCTACCTTACACGCCTTTGGTGCGTGGAGGGAATCTGCATATCTTCGCGGTATTTGGCGACCGTGCGCCGCGTCACCTTGATGCCCTGCTTCTGCAGGTCGGCGGCCAGCTGATCGTCGGTCAGCGGCTTGCGCGGATCCTCGGCGGCGATCATCTCTTTCACTTTGCGCTTCAGCAGCACCAGCGGCAGGTCCGCGCCTTCCGGCCCGTTAACGCCCTCTGTAAAGAAGAAGCGAAGCTCATACACGCCCTGCGAGGTGTGGACGTATTTGTTCGCCACCGCGCGGCTGACGGTCGAAGGATGTACGCCGATCTCTTCGGCTACTTCCTTGATCATCATCGGCTTCAACCCCTGCTCGCCGCGCTCCAGGAACTCCTGCTGCCGCCGGACTATCACCTCGCAGGTGCGCAGGATAGTGTTTTTCCGCTGCTCAATGTTGCGCAGCAGCTGGATCGCCGATTTATAGCGCTCCTTCACGTAATCCCGCACGTCCTTTTCCGTAGACTGCTGCCGCAGCAGTTTGCGATACGCGTGGCTCAGCCGCAGCGATGGCAGGTCTTCCTCGTTCATCACCACTACATACTCACCGTCACGCTTCACGAACGCCACATCTGGCTCAATCAGCCGCGTCTCGCTCACGTTGTAGCGCTGCCCCGGCCGCGGGTCCAGCGTGCGGATCAGGTCCACCGCCGCCTGAACCTCTTCGACAGGCCGTCCGCAGCACCGCGTCAACTCGCGCATGTCCTTCTTTTGCAGCAGCGGCAGATGACTCGCAACAATCTGCTCCGCGATCTGGAAAATGTCTGCGTGCGATGCTCCATGCGCCGCTGAACCATTCGCCAGCGCGTGGCCATTCACATACCCCTTCGGGCCATTTCCATTCTGGGTATGATTCGCCGCCGCCACATCCGGCTCTTCATCGGCGGCCTGGTCAACGTGCGCCTGCTTGCGCGCAGCCACCAGCCCCGCCTCGCGTCGCTGCGCCTTGATCTGGATGGTCAGGCACTCGCGCAGGTCGCGCGCTCCCACGCCAAGCGGATCAAGATTATTGATGACCGCACGCGCCTCAATCACCACAGCCAGTGCCGCCGCCAGGGCCTGATGGTCTGCATCTGAACCCACCGCCCCATCCGCTGCCGGGCCAATCGCAGCTTCTGCCGCAATCTCCACCGCCATCGACGGCGAAGGCGTGCCCCACATCGGCCGCTTCATCCCACGCTCAAACGGAATCGGCTCCGCGCGCTTCGGCGTCAGTTCCATCAACGCCTGCGCCAACTCCTCGTCCGTTGCCGTCAGGTAGCCGTCTTCGTTCAGATTGCCGATCACAAGCTCTGCCGCCAGCCGCACCTGCGGCGCCAGCGTCATCGATCCGAGTTGCCACACCAGATGGTCCGCAAGGTTGGTCGGGGCCGAAAGGAAGTTGTCGAAGGACGGCCGCTCAATATCCTCGAAACTCGAAGAAGTCTTAAACCCGGGATCAAGATAGTCCTGAAAATAACTGCCGAAGTCGATCTCGTCGAACGGGTCCTTCTCCGCCTTCTCCTGCGCAACCGTTTCTT
>DATNEM010000276.1:0-13242 GCA_035552995.1 Acidobacteriaceae bacterium
CGGGCGAATACCATGGGTTGCGGTCTCGAAGTCGCGCACGACCTGCCGCAGTGGAGTTTCCGCCTCATGTCCAGCAATGCCGCCATTACCGAACCGGGCGTGACCTACTCCGCGCCGGACAAGCCCAGCATCCGCTGGTTCGTGTGCTTCCTGCTGTTCCTCGCGACCACGATCAATTACATGGACCGGTCGGTCTTCTCACTGATCGAGCCGCTGCTGCACCTGCCGTTCATGGGCTGGATTCCCGGTCTGCCCCACACACAACAGGCCGCCTTCGACAATAACTTCGGCAACGTCCTGATCGCCTTTCAAATCGCCTACGGCGTCGGCTTTCTCTTCGCGGGGCGCATCATTGACAAGCTGGGAACCAAGACGGGCTATGCGCTCGCCATCCTTATCTGGGCATGTGCCTCCCTCAGCCACTCTCTGGTTGGCTCCGTGATGGGTTTCTGCGTCGCACGCGTCTTCCTCGGCCTGGGCGAGAGCGGCAACTTCCCGGCGGCGATCAAGGCGACAGCGGAGTGGTTTCCCACCGAAGAACGCGCGCTGGCGACCGGCCTGTTCAACTCCGGATCGAATGCCTCTGCGTACATTGCGCCGTCGCTGATCGCTTTTGTGACCGCAAAATGGGGCTGGCACGCGGCGTTTCTCTGCACCGGCTCCATGGGCCTGATCTGGTGCGTGATCTGGCTGCTCTTCCCGTACAACCGCCTGCGCCGCGATCTGACGACTCGCACGCAGATTGAGCTGACGCCGGTAACCCAGGGCAAACCGATCTACTCCGTGCTGGTGCGGCACCGCGGCTTCTGGGCGTTCTGTATCGGTAAGGGGCTCACCGATCCAATCTGGTGGTTTTACCTCTTCTATCTGCCGAAGTTCCTGAACGACAACTACGGCCTGGGCGTCGCGCAGATGGCCGGCCCGTTGGCCGCGATCTACACCGTGGCCAGCGTCGGGTCCATCGGCGGCGGATGGCTCTCCGGCTTCCTCATGAAGCGCGGCCACAGCGTCAACTTTGGGCGCAAGACGGCCATGCTGGTGACGGCAATCTGCGTCGTGCCGATCGTCATGGTGCCGCATATGAGCACGCTGTTTCCGCACAATGCGTGGCCGGCGATCGGCCTCTTCTGCCTGGCGACGGCCGCGCACCAGGGCTGGTCAGCCAACATCTTCACCACTCCGGGCGACATGTTCCCGTCGACTGCGATCTCCACCGTTGTGGGCATCGGCGGCGCGTTTGGAGCGGCGGGCGGCGCGATCTTTACCTGGCTGGTCAAGCGCAATCTCTCGCTGCATCCGATGACGGTCTTCGTCGCGGCGGGCAGCGCTTATGTGCTTGCCTGGATCATCTTCCAACTGCTTGTGCCGCGGCTTGGCGTCGCGCGTCCGCAGGACCAAGCGGCCTGACCAATTTTGCGTGATACGCTTCACTGATTCTTTGCATACGGCTTTCTGAATTTCTCTGGATGGACTGATTGCTGCAATGAAAACTGCTACCAACGGGACGCCGCGGCGGACCGTGAAAAACAAAACCGCGGAAGAGCCGAACGGGCACAGCCAGCTGACGCTGCAGGTGGTGGAGCATGTGCGCGGCCTGATCTCTTCCGGCGCCTTGCGCCCAGGCGACCGGCTGCCGCCCGAGCGCGAACTGGCCCGGGAATTGAAGATCAGCCGGTCATCCCTGCGCGCAGGCATCGGGTTCCTTTCCGCGATGGGCGTGCTGAAGAGCCGCCACGGGGCGGGGACGTTCGTTTCCTCCGGTCCGCCGGCGCTAGACTCCAGTTCCCTCAGTGTTCTGGGCGCGCTGCACGGCTTTCTGCCGTGGCAGATGTTCGAGGCGCGGCAGGTGATTGAGTCCTCGGTGGCATCGCTGGCTGCCGAGCGCGCCACGGATGAGCATGTGGCCGAGCTGGCCGAAGAAGTGGCCGAGATGTACGCCTCGCTCGACGATCCGCATGAGTACCTGATCCACGATGTGCGCTTCCACCGGACGATAGCGAGAGCCGCGGGGAATCCGATCCTCGCTGCCCTGATGGAGACCATCAGTTCGAATCTCTATGACACGCGGCGGCTGACGGTAGCGAACTCGCAGGACCTGAAGGAATCGGCCGAGATGCATCGCGAGATATATCGCGCCATCCGTTCGCACAATCCGCCGCACGCCAAGCTGTCCATGGAGCAGCACCTGAACGCCGCCCGCACGGCACAGGCCGCCGAGACCAACACGCCGCAGACGGCGACCGATACGCCCGCCGATCCCGCGAAGGTGCGCTAGTCGCGTCCCACCTGTCATCCTGAGCGAAGCGGTGCGCGCCTCAGCGCACCGCGAAGTCGAAGGGCCTGCATTTGTCTTTGTCATTCGCAGCGTTCGATCCCGCAGCGCGGGGTCGAATGCGGAGGAATCTGCTTCTGGCTGGTAAACTGGGCTTTCTCCCATGCCGGACCAGCAAAAAAAGTTTTACCTCACCACGCCGATCTACTACGTCAACGCGCGCCCGCACATCGGTCATGCGTATACGACGATTGCTGCCGACGTTCTCGCGCGGCGGCATCGCCTGCTGGGCGAGGATGTCTTCTTCCTGACCGGGACGGATGAGCATGGCCAGAAGATCGAGCGTTCGGCCGCAGCCGCGGGCATTCCGCCGCAGCAGTTCGCGGACCAGGTCGCCGCTTCGTTCGAGGCGCTGTGGAAGCGCATGGGCATCACGAACGACAAGTTCATCCGCACGACCAGCCCTGAACACAAACGCGGCGTGCAGAAGCTGTTTCGCAGGCTGCAGGAGACCGGCGCGATCTATCTGGACAGCTACACCGGCGCCTACTGCGTATCGGACGAGACATTTGTGGACCTCCCGGCGGGGACGCCCTGTCCGGACTGTGGACGTCCGCTCGAGATCGTCACCGAAGAGAACTACTTTTTCCGGCTTTCGCAGTATCAGGACAAGCTCATCGAGCTGATCGAGTCCGGCACGTTGAGCGTGGAGCCAGAAGCGCGGCGCAACGAAGTGCTCAGCTTCGTGCGCGGCGGGCTCAAGGACCTCTCGATCTCGCGCACCAGCTTCAAGTGGGGCATTCCAGTACCGGACAATGACAAGCACGTCATCTACGTGTGGCTCGATGCGCTGACGAACTACATGAGCGCGGTCGGGTACGGTGCGGATACCGACGCTTCGCTCACCGCGCAGGAGCGCGAAGAGGCTGCCGCCAAATTCGCCAAGTACTGGCCCGCGGACCTGCATCTCGTCGGCAAGGAGATTATCCGCTTCCACTGTGTCTACTGGCCGGCGTTCCTGCTGGCCGCGGGTCTGCCGCTGCCCAGGAAGATCCAGGCGCATGGCTGGCTGCTGTTTGAAGAGTCGAAGATGTCGAAGTCGCGCGGCAACATCGTGCGCACCGAGACGATCCTCGACGCCTTCGGCGAGCACTACCGCGAGGAACTCACGCGCCTCGGCCAGCCCGAGCCGGACAAGCGCGACTGCGATCTCTTCGCCGCCGACGTGCTGCGCTACTTCCTGCTGCGCGAGATTCCCTTCGGCCAGGATGGCAGCTTCAGCTTTGACGCACTGATCACGCGGTACAACGCGGATCTGGCGAATGGGTATGGAAATCTCGTCTCGCGCACGTTGACTCTCATCCAGCAAATCTTTGGCGGAGCCATTCCGGGCGAAGACGTTATTGGGATTGAACCGTCTGATGATTGGTCTGAGAGCTTAGTAGACCTTGCTTCTCGGGCCAATAGTGTTTCGGGAGATTTCAATCCGACCTATAGCGGTATATTCCTTCCGATTGAGGATTCATGGGAAAACTGTGCTTTCAATGATGGACTGTGGCTAACATTCACTGGCGTCGGTCGCGTCGATCTGTTTCTCACAGAAACTGCACCATGGAAACTCGTAAAGGACATAGAGCCCGACGCGAAACGCAAAGTATCTGCCGTCCTCTACACCGCCGCAGAATCCATCCGCATCATCACTGCTCTTCTCTATCCCATCATGCCGCACACGACGGCGAAGGTGTGGGCGCAGCTTGGGCTGGGGGATATCGAAGAAGCTGCGCGGAATGGCGAACTCAAGGATCTGAAGTGGGGAGGGTTGAAGCCCGGCACAAAGCTCGGCGCGCTCGCGCCTATCTTCCCACGCGCGCCGAAGGAGCTTGCACAAGTTATGGCAGACATGGAAGCACAGAACAATCCGGCAACTCCCAAATCCGGCGAATCTTCCGCTCCGCCTCAGAATGACAAGCCGTCCGTTGTAACGGAGAACGGACAGCGCACAACGGACAACGCCCCTACACCGAGTCCCGAGTCCCCGGTCCCTAGTCCCACGATCTCAATCGACGACTTCGCCAAGGTGGACCTGCGCGTCGCCAAGGTGCTGGTCGCCGAGCGCATCCCGAAGGCCGACAAGCTGCTGCGGCTTGAGGTTGATCTGGGCTACGAGAAGCGGCAGATTCTCGCCGGCATCGCGCAATTCTATGAGCCGGAGAAGCTGGTCGGCCGCAAAGTGGTGATCGTCGCCAATCTGGCGCCACGCAAGATGCGCGGTCTTGAGTCGCAGGGGATGGTGGTTGCCGCTTCGGTGGGGCCGGACGGCGCGCCGGTGCTGGCGGGCTTCCTCGAAGATGTCGAGATCGGCGCTCGCCTCAAGTAGCTGTAGATGCTGAGTTTCTTGCCCGGGAAGGTCCATGGGCGGAATGCTGCACATCGCTCATCCAATGCTGGTACCATAATAAGGACTAGAATGGTCGCAGATATTTCGGGCCATCTGGGTCTTATATTGCGGCGGCCCTAGCTGGCCGCATCCGGCACTGGCAAGGCGGGCAAGGTGAGCAGCACAGACATCGCGGTCACGGCGCTCAATGAGGCGAAGGTCGGTTCGGCCGGCGTGGTCGAGCAGATCGATCTGCCGGAAGAGGTGTCGAACTACCTCGCGCACCTGGGGTTCCTGCCCGGCACGGCGGTCGAGGTGCTGCGGCGTGCGCCCGCGGGCGATCCGACCGTGTACCGCATTGATGGAGTCGAGGTGGGTTTGCGGAACGAGACGGCGCGGCATATCTACCTGCGCGTAACGTCGGTATCGAAAGCGGCTGCCACACACGCGAAAGTCGCTTCGCACAAGAACGGAGCGCACCGATGAGCTGCCACACCGCGGTCGCCGATCCTGAACTGGAGAAGCTGGCGCACGAGCCGCCTGCGAGCAACGGCACGCGGCCGCGCATCCGGACGGTGGCGCTGATTGGGCCGCCGAACTCGGGAAAGTCGACACTGTTCAACCGGCTGACCGGCATGCGGCAGAAGGTGGCGAACTATCCCGGTGTGACGGTGGACTATCACTCGGGGAAGATGAAGTCGATCGGGCGCTCGGACCTGACGCTGATCGACCTGCCGGGTATTTACTCGCTGGCCACGTACTCCGAAGACGCGCGTGTTGCGGTTGAGGTGCTGACGGGGCGCATGCCCGGCGTGCCGCGGCCAGACTGCGTGCTGCTGGTGCTGGACGCGACGCATATCAATCGGCAGTTGATGCTGGCGGCGCCGGTATTCACCATCGGCCTGCCGACGCTGGTGCTGCTGAACATGTCCGACGAACTGGACAAGCGCGGCGGACAGATCGACACTCTGGCGCTGGCGAAAGAGCTTGGTCATCCGGTGGCGCTGATCAGCGCGGCGCGCAACAAGGGGCTTGACGTAATCCCGGAGTTTCTCGCGCGCGAGAGTGCGATGCCTGACATTGGATCACGCCCAGTACAGCTGCCGATTCTGCAATCGCCTGCGATTACGCGCGGCTGGGCGAGGCAGGTGACATCGCGCACCAATTACGTGACGCCGGCGACGGCACGCTGGACGCAGCGGTTGGACGCGGTGCTGCTGCATCGCATCGCGGGGCCGCTGATCTTTCTTGCAGTGGTGTTCATGGTGTTCCAGGTGGTGTTTACGCTGGGGCAACCGCTGAGCGACGGCCTCGGCAATCTCCTCACCATGCTGGGCGCGCACGCAGCGCTGCTTCTGCCGGATGGCTGGTTGCGCCTGCTGCTGCGCGACGGCATCTGGAACGGCGTGCAGTCGGTGCTGGTCTTTCTGCCGCAGATTCTGCTGCTGTTCCTCTTCATCGGGATTCTCGAAGATTCAGGTTATCTGGCGCGCGCCGCGCTGATCGCAGACCGGCTGATGCGCGCGATCGGGCTGAACGGCAAGGCATTCATCCCGCTGCTGTCGGCGTATGCCTGCGCTGTGCCGGCGATTATGGCGACGCGCACCATCGAGAACAAGCGCGAGCGCATCGCGACGATTCTGGTTGCGCCGTTTATGACGTGCTCGGCGCGGCTGCCTATTTACACGCTGATTATTGCCGCGTTTATCCCGAACAAGCTCTTTCTCGGCGGAGTCATGGGGCTACGCGCGCTGGTAATGCTGGGGCTGTACGTCATCGGATTTCTGGCGGCGCTGGTGACAGCGAAGTTGCTGCATACTTCGGTTTTGAAAGCCTCGCCTGCGCCATTCATCCTGGAGCTGCCGCAGTATCGCTGGCCGACAGTGCGCTCGCTGGCGCTGCGGCTGTATGACCGCGGAATGCTGTTCACGAAAAAGGTTGGGACTATTATCCTCAGCGTCTCGTTCGCCGTGTGGGTGCTGAGTGTGCTGCCGGTGCATGGCGGTCAACTGAGCGATCTGACCTCAAGCATCATCGGCCATGTGGGCCACTGGATTGAGCCGGCGATCCGTCCACTGGGCTTCAACTGGAAGATCGGCATTGGGCTGCTGGGATCGATTATGGCGCGCGAGGTGATCGTCGGCACCCTCGGCACGCTGTACGGGGTCGATCCAGCGACACATTCGCTGGCGTTGCAGACGGCGCTGCGGCATGACCTGACGCTGGCCGGCGCGCTGGCGCTGGTGGTGTTCTACGCATTTGCGATGCAGTGCATGTCCACGCTGGCGGTAGTGAAGCGCGAGACCAACAGCTGGAAGTATCCACTGCTGCAGTTCGTCTACATGACGGCCTTTGCGTATGTGGCGGCGCTGGCGACGTTCCAGATTATTTCGCGGCTGTTGTAGGGGCGATTTCGCGTGCTTGCTTTTGCGCTTGTTGCGGGACCCCGGAGTTCGGAAGATCTGACTTGGAGGTAGAGTTGGCATCGAGCCACTGCACGATGAGCGAGACGCGGCGGTTGGAGGGGTCGAGCGGATTTGCAGGAACGCGCAGGCTCTGGTCGGCGTAACCGCGCACCTGGGAGACCTGATCTGGCCGGATGCCGCCTTGCTGGAGTAAGCGGCGGGCCGAGTTGGCACGGTCGGAAGAGAGCTCCCAGTTGGTGTAAGCGTTGTCCGCGGAGAACGGCTGGGCGTCGGTGTGGCCTTCGATGAGGAGATGGTTGGGCAGGGTTTTGAGCTGCGTGGAGAGCAAGCTAAGGAGTTGCACGCCATTGCCGGAGAGCTTGGGGCTGCCGGTCTCGAAAAAAGTGCCGCCGGAGCCTTCAATGAGGTCGATGCGCAGGCCTTCTCCGGTGACGGTGATCTCGATTTGCTGCGAGAGTTTGGTAAGGTCGGCCTGCTTGAGGATGGCCTTCTGGATCTCTTCTTTGAGCTTCTCGACGTTTTGGCGATCGATCGAGACGATCTCGGAGGCGGCGGAAGCGGCGGAGCCGGTCTGGGCGCCGCTGCCTTTAGGATCGTTGAAATAGCCGGCGATGGCCTTCTGGACCTGCTGGGAGGTGTTCATCAGCCAGAGGACGATAAAGAGCGACATCATCGCGGTGACGAAGTCGGCGTAGGCGACCTTCCAGGCGCCGCCATGGTGGCCGTGGTGGGCGCGCTTCTTCTTGATGATGACGATGGGGCGAAGCTCTTTGGCGTCGGGCATCGATCAGGCCTCGGCAGGAGCGGGAACGGCCGCGGGCGCGGATGGGTCCGAAGCAGCAGGCGGGCCTGATGCGGCGGATTTGCAGGCCTGCTCCATGGCGTCGAAGGAGGGGCGGAGGTGTTCCGGGATGGCGCGGCGGCCCATCTCGACGGCGAGGATGGGCGCGAGGCCTTTGAGGAAGGCGAGCAGCACGACACGCAGCGTGTGCAGATATGCGTTATGCGCGTCAGCCTGTTTGGTCATGTTGGAGGCGATAGGGCCGATAAGCCCATAGCACATGAGGATGCCAAGGAAGGTGCCGACCAGAGCGGCGGCGACTTTTTTGCCGATCTCCTCGGGCGGGCCGCCCAGCGCCCCCATGGTGATGACGACGCCGAGCACGGCCGCGACGATGCCGAGGCCCGGGAGCGAGTCTGCGACGGTGGTCAGCGCGGCGACGGGCTGCATGGCTTCGTGATGTGCGACTTCCATGTCGAGCTCCATCATCTGGTCCATGTCGAACGGCTCGACGCCGCCGGTGATGGCAGTCCGGAGGGTGTCGCAGACGAAGTGAAGAGCATGGTGATCGGCGGCGAAGGCCGGGTACTTAGAGATAATCTCGCTTTCGGCCGGCTTTTCGACGTCGTCTTCGATTCCGACCAGGCCTTTCTTGCGAGCCTTGCCGAGAAGTTCAAAGAGCATCTTGAGCGTGTCGAGGTAGCGTGTCTCGTTGAACGGCGACGGTTTGAGGATGCCGAGGGCGCCGGCTGCCATGGCTTTGACGATGTTCATCGGGTTGGCGATGAAGATGGTTCCGAGTGCCGCGCCGCCGATGGTCACCAGCTCAGAGGGCTGCACAAGAACGGCGATATGGCCGTGCTCCATGAGGAAGCCGCCGATGACGGCGCCGAAGACGACGAGGATGCCGATGATTGCAAACATGGTTGAGGAACAGGCCTGAGGAAGTTATCGGCGGGAACAGGTTCGAGGTTCAGGGTTCGCGGTTCGAGGCGGGTGCGAGCGGCGAGTGTTTGGCTGTACGTTGATCATTCTTCGTCGTGCGTTACGCAAGGAGAGGAATGATAGTGGCTTTGATGTCATCGACGGTGAAGGGTTTGCGGATGTAGCCGCGCGCGCCTAGAGCAATGGCCTGACGGACCTGCGCCTCGCTGTTTTCGGTGGTGATCATCACGATGGGGACGCTGGGTGCCAATTGCTCATCGCGGATGCGGGCGAGCAGTTCTAGTCCGGAGATGCTGGGCATGTTGATGTCGCAGAGGATGAGCGTGGGCGAGTGGTCGCCCAGAATGGCGAGGGCTTCGGACCCGTCCGCAGCCTCCAATGCAGAGGAGACGGTGAGACCGGCCTGGCCCAGCAGGCGCAGGATGATCTTGCGCATCATGGCGGAATCGTCGATGACGAGAATGGAACTCATGCCGAGGTCTCCTGGAGGGTGGATTCTGGCTTTTGCGCGCGCGTGAGACGGGTGAGCAGGGCTGGGATGGCTGAGAGCGCGACGACGGTCTCGGCTGCGCCAATGCGTACGGCCTCGCGAGGCATGCCGTAGACGACGGACGACGCCTCGTCCTGCGCAATGGTTGCGGCGCCGGAGTTTTTGAGGGCGAGCATGCCTCGCGCACCGTCAGCCCCCATGCCGGTTAGCAGGACCGCGATCGCGGAGGGAGCCGCAGCGGATTCCGCGACGGAGAAGAACATTACGTCAACGGAAGGACGGAGATAACAGACCTCAGGGCCGCGGTCGAGCTCAACGAAATGGCCTCCCGATCCCTCGCGAAGGACGAGGTGGTGATCTCCGGGTGCGAGGAGTGCTAGGCCAGGCCGGAGGATATCCCCTGATGTGGCCTCGCGAACATCGAGAGCGCAGATGCGGTTGAGGCGTTCTGCGAAGGCAGAGGTGAATCCAGGGGGGATGTGTTGGGTAATGACAATCGGCGGCATGTCGGCGGGGAGGCGGGTAAGAATCTCCTGAATGGCGACGGTGCCGCCGGTGGACGCTCCAATGGCGATCAGCGACCCGGAGAAGCTGGTGAAACCGGCAAACGGCGGTAAGAGTTCGCCTCCCAAATCTCTCCGGGAAGCCGGCCGCTCGACGAGGCTTCGACGGGGGGAATATGCAGGGCCTTCGCCCCGCGCCACACGCTGGTTGGTGGTCCCGGCATCTTTCTGTTGGCCGCGAGGATTGGCCGGTAGATCGGTTGCGGGACGGGGATGGGCTGTGGCGGCGGCACGGATCTTTTCCGCGAGCGTGAGGCGAAGATCGCGAAGAGCCTGAGGCGTCGCTGGTTTGGCGACAACATCCACCGCGCCGCAACGGAGTGCCTCGAAGGTAGCTGCACACGAAGCCTGGCCCTGAGAGCTGACGACGAGCGTTGGGATGGGATTCAGAAACATGAGCTGACGCAGAAAGGTCAGGCCGTCCATGCGCGGCATCTCGATATCGAGAGTGATGACGTCGGGGCGCAGAGCAAGAACCTTGTCGCGTGCAACGTAGGCGTCGGGCGCGGTAGCGACGACCTCCATGTCAGGTTCTGAGGCGATGGCTTCAGTGAGGACCTTGCGAACAATTGCGGAATCATCGACGACGAGGACGCGGATCTTGCGGCCGTTCATGCGGAGACCTCTTCGGGGGGAAAGGAGAACGGAGTGAGGGTGGCGGGCTGCTTGTGCGAGAGACTTGCGAAAGATCGTCCGCCGGCGGGCGCGGCTTTGCGGTAGATAGCGGGACCGACAGACTCGAGTGAGTGATCGATACCATTGAGAGATTCGGATTGGCCGATGAACAGGAAGCCCCCGGGTTCAAGTTGGGCGATGAAGCGTTGGATGAGCGATTGGTGTGTAGGCCGGTCGAAGTAAAGCATGACGTTGCGGCAGAAGATAACAGCGTATTTTCTTCCTGCGAAGCGATCCATCAGGTTGAAGTGTGCAAACCTGACGATAGAGCGCACGCGGGGAACAATGCGGAACGTGTCGTGCTCCGCGGCGTTAGTAAAGTAGCGATTGCGGAGCATGGACGGTATGGCCGCGATGCGGTCTGTGGTATAGACCGCCGCAGAGGCGCGCTGCAGTACGCGCGGGGAGATGTCGGTGGCGTGAATACGGAGCCTCGATGAAAAATGCGGCGCGGAGTCCAGCGCCGAGATTGCAATTGAATAAGGCTCTTCTCCGGAGGAGCAGCCAGCGGACCAGATGTTGATGTGCGAGCGCGAAGCGAGCGCGGGGAGGATAGCCTCGCGCAGGAAGTCGAAGTGTGCGGGCTCGCGGAAGAACGAGGTGTGGTTGGTGGTGAGGCGGTCTGCGAGTGTGGCCAGGGCAACGCCGGTCCGATCGGTCAACAGGTAGTTGCTGTACTGATGGAAGGACGCGAAGCCGAGCTCGCGAACCAGGCGGCTAAGCCGTGCGGCGACAAATCCCTGTTTGTCCTGACCAAGGGCAAGGCCGAAGGACCGGTGCGCGACATTGGCAATGCGGAGAAAGTCCTCCTCATGCAATATCGGAAGGGCATCCTGGTGTACAGGCTCCGGATTTGTTTGGAGACACAGAGGCACCTGTGAGTTATCGGCACGGATCGGAAGGGCATCAGAGGTGGAAAAGACGCCGAATGGTACGCCGGGTTGAGACGAGGGACGCGTGCTAGGGTGATTGAAGGATGGCGATGGTTTCCCTGATCAGACGGATAGTGCCCAATAAGCCGGGTCGAGCGGGCGGAAGCCTTTCGGCGATGTACCTGGGGCTGGCGGCGTTCAATGCAGCCGCATGGGCGTGGGCGATGGTGGCGTTTCGCGGGCACCCGGCCTTGATGGGAACTGCGTTGCTGGCCTACAGCCTGGGGCTGCGTCATGCCGTAGACGCAGACCATATCGCAGCGATCGATAATGTGACACGCAAGCTGATGGGGCAGGGGAAAAGGCCGATTGGTGTCGGGCTGATGTTCTCGTTGGGCCATTCCACGGTCGTGGTCGTGGGATCGATGGCGATGGCGGGCGCTGCGCTGAGGCTTGCGCATCGCATGGATTGGGTGCGGGCTGCGGGGGCTGTAGTGGGAACGGCAGTTTCGAGCGGATTTTTGCTGGCGATCGCGGCGGTAAACCTGGTAGTGCTGCGCGGGGTTTGGCGGACGTTTGTGCGGGTGAGAAGCGGTGGGGCTTACGTCGAGGAAGACTTGGACCTGCTGCTGAGTGGCCGGGGGCTGCTGGCGCGGATCTTTCGTCCCATGTTCCGCATGATCGATCGAAGCTGGCAGATGTATCCGTTGGGATTGCTGTTCGGCCTGGGATTCGACACGGCGACAGAGATCGGCGTGCTCGGGATCGCGGCGGCGGAAGCGTCGAGAGGACTTCCGATGGGGGCGATCCTCGTGTTCCCAATGCTGTTTGCCGCGGGGATGTCGCTGGTGGATACGACCGACAACGTGTTGATGGTGGGCGCATATGGATGGGCGAGCGTCCGGCCGATGCGGAAGCTCTACTACAACCTGGCGGTGACGGGGATGTCCGCGGCGGTGGCGCTGGCGGTGGGCGGAGTGGAAGCGCTGGGCCTGGTGCCGGCCAAAGGCGCGTTGTGGAACGCGGTACACGCGGTGAACCAAAACCTGGGGCTGGTGGGCTACGGGATCATCGCGCTCTTCGCGGTCATGTGGGCGTCTGCGGTGGTGATATGCAAATGGCGGCGGATCGACCCATTGGAGGCGGAGCAGATCGAATCCTGATCATTTCTTTCGCATGCCGTGTCGAGTAGGCGCAATTGCGGTCGAGCCGAAGTGGTCTGGGCGAACCAGAGCCGTTTGACGCTGGAGTTGCCGCGTCTCTACCATGCTCTGCGACGAAAAGAATCGATTCTTGTGTGTTTGAGATTGGCGCGTGAGAGTTGCGCACATAGCAGAGGAGATGAGGATGGCGAAGCTTGGGTTTGTGGGGCTGGGGATCATGGGTGGGCCGATGGCGCGGGCGCTGCTGCGCGCGGGGCATGAGGTTGCGCTGTGGTCGCATTCGAAAGGCAAGGCGGAGAAGATCGCGAGCGAAGACAAGGGCGCTACAGCCTGCGCGAGCCCGGCTGAGGTGGCGGCCAAGAGTGAGTGCGTGTTCCTCTGCGTGGGGGATACGAAGATGTCGCGCGAGGTGATTCTGGGTGCGAATGGGCTGAAGTCGGGGAAGAAGGGTGCGCTGACCATTGTCGATTGCAGCACGATCTCGGTGAGCGAAAGCAGGAAGATCGGCGCGGAGCTGAAGGCGAAAGGTGTCGATTTCCTCGAGGCGCCGTGCTCGGGATCGAAGGCGGGTGCGGAGGGCGCAACGCTGACATTCATGATCGGCGGTGAGCCTGCTGTCTATGAGCGTGTAAAGCCGTACCTGGAGGCTATGGGCAAGCAGCTTTACTACTGCGGCGG
>DATNEM010000277.1:0-7069 GCA_035552995.1 Acidobacteriaceae bacterium
ATAAGCGCCCGTCGCATTCAGCTCCGCGATCTTCTCCTTCGCCTGCCGCGCCTGTTCGTCCGAGTGCGCGAAGATCACGCTGCGGTACTGCGTGCCGAAGTCCGGGCCCTGACGGTTCACCTGCGTCGGATCATGCAGCGCAAAGAACGCGTCCAGCAGCGCCTCATACGGCAGCCGCGACGGATCGAACGTCACCTCCACCACCTCCGCATGTCCAGTGCGATCGGTACATACATCCTTGTATGTCGGGTGCTCCAGTTCACCACCCTCGTAGCCTACCGCTGTGTCGAGAACCCCAGGCATCTCTGCAAATCTTGCTTCAACACCCCAAAAACATCCAGCTCCAAAAGTCGCTTTCTCGATTGCCACTGCACTGCTCCTTTGCTGCACCCATCGGGTTGATCGCCATGCTGCGCGTTCTGGCCTAAGGGTCGTGCGGCCCTCATGGCGAGGGTCTCTAGTCTTCTTCTATCGACGAGGTTGCCCAATCATGGGCTTCCCCACTTGTTCCGGTTTTTTCCCACCGGCTTCGCACCCGAATCACGGTCCCGGCTGCTCGTCCTATTTGGATGCATCCGGGGCGATTTCGTCTTGCATTGCCGTGTTAAAAACCGCCAGTAGTTCTAGGCTTGTTACCCCATGCTCGTCAAACACCAAATTGTGTCAGTGACCAAAGTGTTACTTCGCCGACTTCCGGCGGAGCCACCAGCCTTACACGTCAATTTCGTGCCTAGCCTCGCGTTTTGCGCTTGCCGGGCGCCTTCAACTGGGCAAATTCCGGGAGATGCTTCTTGGGCACCACCTTTTTGCCCCTGGACGCGCGCTCCAGCGCGGTCACCTCGCCCAGCGTCAGCTCCCGGAAGCCCCCCGGCGGAACATCCAGCCGCAGCGCTCCGTAGCCGATGCGCCGAATTTTTTCCACATGATGGCCGATCTCCTCAAACATCTTGCGGATCTGCCGATTGCGGCCCTCGGTGAGGGTGAGCTCATACCAGGGGTTGTCGCCGCCCCGCGCCGGCTCAATTTTTGCGGGCGCGGTCACGACGCGGTCGCGCCGCCCGGCGCGCACCTCGTCGAGGCGTCCGCGGTCAATCATGATCCCACGGCGTATTTGCTCCAGCGCCGCCGTGGACGGCACTCCGGCGACTTTGACCAGATAGGTCTTCTCCACCCCGGTGGCCGCCTTGGAGAGCGCATTGGCCAGCTCGCCGTCGTTGGTCATCAGCAACAGACCCTCGGAGTTGTAGTCAAGCCGGCCTACCGGATAGAGGCGGACCTTGCCGCCTCGTCTGCCGGACTGCTCGATCAGGTCCATCACGGTTGGCCGGCCCTCGGGATCGTCCACCGTGGTCACGTATCCGCGCGGCTTGTTCAGCATGTAGTAGCGTCGCTGCTCTCTGCCATGCAGCAGCTTGCCATCGACCTTGATGTGGTCGCGCTCGGCGTCGGCCCGCGTGCCCAGCTCCGTCACGATCTGGCCGTTCACCTGCACCCGGCCGCCGAGGATCAGCTCCTCAGCCTTCCGGCGGCTCGCGATCCCCGCGGCGGCAAGAATCTTCTGCAGCCGCTCGCCGCGCGGCTGCTCCGCTGCATCTCCAGTCTCCGTAGTTCGATCCGCTGGCCTTTTGCTCACAGATTCATTATCGCCTGCCAGCCAGCTATCCCCGTCTACTGCGGCATATTCGCTTTTAGAATCGCGTCGCGCAACTCGTCCTCGCTTTGCCCGCCTGACAACACATAGTTGTGCGGAGCATGGATGTCCATCATGGCCCCTGTTGCGGTGCGGTTGCGACGGAACGAAGGCTCGCCTCCTTCAGCCCTCCCGGGATATAAATCCCAGCCCTTGTCTCGGCCTGGAGAGTAGTGATCCCCGCGCGGGCCATGTATGGCACCATCGCCTCCCGTGTGGAAGCGCCGTGGGTAACCGCGTCGCAGGCGCCCTGCCAAAACGCGTCGCGCAGTAGAACTGCCGACAGGGTGGCCGCGTCTTGCGAGAGGGCCTGTATAAGCAGGTCGCGGTCTGCCGGGGAGAGATGGAGCGTCGTCCCAGGATCGAGACTCACGCCCAGGCGCATCCCGACCCCGCTTAAATCCACCCCGGAAGCCGCGTAACGCTTCATTGCCTCACTGTCTTGCGCAGCCTCGGAATCGAGCCGCTGATAGATCCTGGCAAGCTTATCGGACAACAATGCGGCGGTGCCATTGGTCTGTGCCAGAGGCCATGCGGCCCATTCGGGTACAGTGCGGGGCGCCAAGGACTCCCCGGACGGCAGGGTGACGTCGATGGCGCCATCGCGCGGAGCAGCGTTCCGGAGCGCCGCGACAGAGTTTTGGTCCCAGGCGAGCCGGGCGATCTGAATCTTCCGGTCCCGGTCGAAGATGGGCAGATCATCCTCCGATTCGGCGCGCAACTGCCGGATAAGATCGCTGCGCTGCTGGCGGTGATGGAGATATTCGACGGACTGCTCTAGGCCGATGGCGATGAGTATGCCGGCGACGACGATTGCCAGATGAAGAAGGATGTCGCGCCAGGAGTGAATGGATTCGTGCGGCGCATGGATGTCGATCATTTCGTTCTCTTTCTCTGTCTGGCCCTGGTTTTCGCTTTCTGCGGCGATGGCAGGATAGTCATCACCCTCCGGCGCGCTTATAACGGCACAGGCATCCGTTGTAATCCCGGCCTGGCCTTCTCGCTCCCCTGATCTTTCTGACGCGGTGTTGTCATCTGCGGCCATTCGTCCCTACCTTCGGTGGACCCTTGTCCCGTGCCGCGTCCTCCGCATCGATCTCCCGGGCCATCCTGGCAAAGTCATCCGCGCCCGCAGCTTGAGCCGCATCATACGTGCGTTGTCTCGAGCCCGCATCGTACAGCCCCAGAATCACTGCATTGTTGTTTCCATACACCAGCCGGAGTCCTGCCTTCGCGCCTCGCACCGCCGCAAAGCTCTGCATCACCAGCACATCGTATTGCTTCAGCTCCGCGCCGCTCAATCTTTTCAGTACCGGCGTCGTCGGTGTTGCTGTGTCCGCGAACTGTGCTTCGAACGCCCTCTGCCGGGTAGTCGCGTCACGGGTTGAGGTAAAAAGCTCTTCATAGTGCGCAATCTGCACGTGATACAGCAAAGAGTAGGCGTGCGCCTCATTGTCCGGCAATAGGGCCAGCCGGTCGTCGGCATTGGCCGTGTCCCACACAGAGGTCACAAGAGACCCTGGACTACCGGTCGTGATTACGCCTTCCTGCAGCCGGGGGCGATAGTGCAGTTGCCGATAGGGCAGGTCCGCGTTGCCTCCGGTCGCCAGCATCTTCCCGATGTCCCGGTGCAGTCCTAGTAGCCACTTCATCAGGTCATCGAAGCCGGAAAAGTTAGCCTCCGCCCTATCCTTATTGATCCTGCACTCCGCCAGAAGCGACGCCTCCAATTGGTGCCGCTGATGCAGATGATGAAGGTACTCCACGCCCTGCTCCAGGCCGAGGGCGATCAACAGCCCCAGTGCAATTGTCCCCAGATGGATCCAGAAATCTCGCCACGTATGCAACCCGCCATGCGGCGCATGAACGTCGATCATCTCGTTCTCTTTCTTTGTATCGTTTTCGTGCTGCTCTGACTCCGCGAAAACGCACGCTTCGCCCTCATCTTGAATCCTCTGTCCGGCGCCAATAAGGGGCGTGCCCGCCTTAGCTTCGGCGGACGCGTCGCTACCTTCTGAAATCATGCTCACCGGGATGGATTCAGCCTCTTGCATAGGCACAGCAACGCCGCGTCATCGCACGAAGCGACGCGCGGCGTCCCCACTTCCCTCAAATCACTCAGCTGCGTTACTTCGAAGCCGCCAGCTGCTCCACATATTTGCCGACAACAGGCATCTTGTAGAGCTGCCCATTGGCTGCCTTGATGATGCACATGATCCAGAAGACGAATAGTGTCAAATCGCCCAGTATCCCAACGATCCATCCCAGTATCGGGATAATCAAAATGAAGCTGAAGCAGATCGCGACCACATACAGCCCAAGGCACTGAAACGCATTGAAGCGCACAAACGGCCGGTTCTTGTATGGATCGAGGATTAGGAACAGCACAGCCGGAATAAAAGTTAGATATGCGATCGCGCCGGCAGCGCTGTCGGACAGTCCGCTGTTGGCTGCTGCTGTGGGAGGCGGTAGAGGTACGGAAGAAACTGCCTGTGGTTCATCCATCGGGAACATCTCCTGGAGACGTGCAAAGAGGGGATCGACTTCTCTGCGCTGGAATAGGGGGCCCGTGGGGAGAAAAACAATATACTCCGATCCGCGGATTCCCGGCATGAAAATTGACGGTGGGTACCCCATCCAAGCCCTGATTGGGTGGGATAGGGCCGCGTTATACTGCCCGAAAGGAGCGCTCCCATGGCCCAGGTCCACATCTCCGACGAACTGGACGCCGAACTCGAACGCATCGCCGGTCAGCTTGGTTGCGCTAAGAATGAATTTGTCGAGAACGCCATCACCCTGCGCATCGGTGAACATCGCGCCGCCTCGGATTCGCACCTCACCGAAGAAGAGATCGCCAAGTTGAGACGCGGATTGGACCAACTCAATCGGGGCGAAATTGTCTCGGGAGAGGTGATCGAGGCCAAGTTTGCGGCCTGGCGTAAGCGGCGGGCCGCGCGTTGAAATTCTGCTCTTCATCCGCCTATGCAGACTTCGATCTGGACGAGATTCTTGCGTATCTGGATGGGTTGCCGGACGAGCCGGCCAACCGGATCCTCGATTCGATTGAAGAGACATTGCAAAGCATCGCCAAGCAGCCCTATCTCGGCGCAGCACACAGCGAACTCGCCCGGCTCCTCGCCGAAGAGGTCCGCAGCCGACTGGTAGCACCCTACCGCATCTACTACCGCATCCGCCGCTCCGGCCCCGAGATCCTCTCCATCCTGCATGCCGCGCGCGATCAGCGGAACCTCTTGACCTCCCGCTTCACGCAATAGGACCAGCTTTCCACAAACTCTCCCGTTGCCCAGCCACCGGAATCCTGCAATACTTAAACGTGCCCCAGTCGCGTGGCCAATCAAAAAAAATAAATAGTTGGAGGCGGAGATGTCAGCGAAATACATCTTTGTGACAGGCGGTGTTGTGTCTTCATTGGGCAAAGGTCTTGCCGCAGCCTCCATCGGCTGCCTGCTGGAGGCGCGCGGGTTGCGCGTCAACCTGATGAAGTTCGATCCCTACCTCAACGTCGACCCCGGCACCATGTCGCCCTTCCAGCACGGCGAGGTCTTCGTCACCGACGACGGCGCGGAGACCGACCTCGACCTCGGCCACTACGAGCGCTTCACCCATGCCCGCCTCACGCGCGACAACAACCTCACCACCGGCCGCATCTACGAGCAGATCATCACCAAGGAGCGCCGCGGCGACTACCTCGGCAAAACCGTCCAGGTCATCCCGCATGTGACCAACGAAATCAAGAACGCCATGCGCAAGGTTGCGCAGGATACCGACGTCGCCATCGTCGAGATCGGCGGCACGGTCGGCGATATTGAATCGCTCCCGTTCCTCGAAGCGATCCGCCAGATGCGCCAGGACCTCGGCCGCGACAACACACTCTTCGTGCACGTCACTCTCATCCCCTGGATCGCCGCCGCGCAGGAGCTGAAGACCAAGCCCACGCAGCACTCCGTCAAGGAGATGCTCTCCATCGGCATCCAGCCTGACATCCTGCTCTGCCGCTCCGACCGCGCCGTCCCGCGCGACATGCGCTCCAAGATCGCGCTCTTCTGCAACGTCCAGGAGTCCGCCGTCATCGCCGCCCGCGATGTCGATAGCATCTACGAAGTCCCGCTCAACTTTGCCAACGAAGGCGTCGACACTCTCGCCCTCGATCACCTCCGACTCGAAGCAAAGCCCGCCGACCTCGCCCTCTGGCACGAGATCGTCCGCCGCGCCTATCATCCGGCCGATGAAGTCTCCATCGGCATCGTCGGCAAGTATGTCGAGTATGAGGACAGCTACAAGTCGCTCAAGGAAGCTCTTGTCCACGGCGCGCTCGCCCACAACCTCAAGCTGCGCGTCACCTGGATTGAAGCCGAAGGCCTCGAAACTCGCGATGAGGCTGATGGCGATACTCCCGGCAAGCCCAATCGCGACTACGAATCCCAACTCGCCGGCTTCGACGGCATCCTCGTTCCCGGAGGCTTCGGCAAGCGCGGCATCGAAGGCATGCTCAACGCCATCCGCTATGCGCGCGAGAACAACGTGCCCTACTTCGGCATCTGCCTCGGCATGCAGACCGCCTGCATCGAGTACGCGCGCAACGTCGCCGGTCTCGCCGGCGCCAACTCTGGAGAATTCGATCCCGCCACGCCGCACCGCATCATCTATAAGCTCCGCGAACTGACCGGCGTCGAAGAGATGGGCGGGACCATGCGCCTCGGCGCGTGGACGTGCAAGCTCGAGCCCGGCTCACTGGCCGCGAAGGCCTACGGAGCTACAGAAGTCTCCGAGCGCCATCGCCATCGTTACGAGTTCAACCGCGAGTACGAGCCTGTGCTTACCGGCGCCGGCCTGCGCCTCACCGGCACCACGCCCGACTCCACCTACGTCGAGATCGTCGAGATCCCCACCCACCCCTTCTTCCTCGCCTGCCAGTTCCATCCTGAGTTCAAGTCGAAACCGCTGGAGCCGCACCCACTCTTCCGCGACTTCATCGGCGCCAGCTACAAGAACCGCGGCCTCGCCAGGAAGAACGACGAATACGCCCAGGCCCGCGCCCTCGTCGAAGCCGAAGTGAAGGCCTAGTCCGCCGCTCAGCCTGCAAACCGCGACTCCGACAGATCGAGTTCGCGTTCCAACCGCCGCTGCACGTCGTCTCCGATGGTGCCCTCATTACGCAGGCGAAGCAGTACCGCGCGCTCACGCCGGATGGTCTTCAGATACATCTGCTGCCGTTTCCGGAAGACCTCGGGATCGGTCTGCGACGCCTCTCCTCCGTCGCTGGAGAGCGCTTCCAGCCGGTCGCGGTAGCGGTCCAGCAGGTCCTCATAGCCATGCCGGTCGGACGACGTCTTCGCCCGCACCTCCTCGCTTTCAAGA
>DATNEM010000278.1:0-4476 GCA_035552995.1 Acidobacteriaceae bacterium
CGCTGCCGGAATTGACGGCCGAGGTCGCGGTTGTGGCGAAGACCCTGGCAGAGACCCGGCCCACGGCGGTGAATCTTTTCTGGGGAATCGAGGAGATACGCAGCCTGTACCACTTGCTGGCCGGGTCTGGCACACCGATCCCCGAGATCAAAGCGGCCGTGATTGCACGGGCGCGGGAGATGTATGACGAGGACATCGCCGCGTGCAAACAGATGGGCGTGCATGGCGCGGCGTTGCTGCCGAGCGAAGGCGTGGTGCTGACACATTGCAATGCAGGTGCGCTGGCGACGTGCGGCTACGGCACCGCTCTGGGCGTGATTCGCGCGGCGGTGGAGCGTGGGCACAAGATCAGCGTGTATGCGGATGAGACCCGGCCGTTTCTGCAGGGCGCGCGGCTGACGGCATGGGAACTGATGAAGGACAACATCGCAACGACGGTGCTGTGCGACAACATGGCGGCGGCGCTGATGCGGCAGGGGAAGATCCAGGCGGTGATCGTCGGTGCGGACCGCATTGCGGCCAATGGGGATGTCGCCAACAAGATCGGCACGTATGGCGTAGCCGTGCTGGCGAAGGAGCACGGCATTCCCTTCTATGTCGCCGCTCCCTGGTCCACGCTGGATCTGGCGACGGCGCACGGAGATGAGATCCCCATCGAGCAGCGCAACGCGCGCGAGGTGACGCACGCGAACGGCAAGCAGATGACACCGCATGGCGTCGGCATCGAGAATCCGGCATTCGATGTGACCCCCGCGAAGTACGTGACGGCGATCATTACTGAGCGAGGCGTTCTGAAGGCGCCATACGGGAAGTCAATCGCGGCGATGGCGAATGCAGACGAGTTGGCGACGGCATAAACGCGGCTTATAGCAGGCGCGTGTAGGATCGTAGAGGCTGCGCGTCGAATTGCGTGCCGCTGACATCCAATCTGTAAACGCCCGCATGGCTCCCAAACGCAAGATCGGCATCACCTGCTATCCCACCTACGGCGGCAGCGGCGTGGTCGCGACTGAGCTCGGGATTGAGCTGGCCGCACGTGGGCATGAAGTTCACTTCATCACCTCTTCCCCGCCCTTCCGGCTGAATGGGCGTGAGGCGAACATCCGTTTCCACGAGGTGGAGGTCTACCAGTACCCGCTGTTCGAACATCCGCCGTATGACCTCGCGCTGGCGACGCGCATGGCGGAGGTGGCGGAGTTTTACGCGCTCGATCTACTGCATGTGCACTACGCGATTCCCCACTCGCTTTCGGCATTGCTGGCACGGCAGATGCTCGAGACGAAGCAGGAGGTCGCGCGCAGGCGCTATCTGCCCTTCATCACGACGCTGCATGGGACGGACATCACCCTGGTAGGACTGGACCGTTCCTACCTTCCAATCACCCAGTTCGGCATCGAGCAGTCGGATGGTGTGACGGCAATCTCATCGTATCTGCGTGATCGCACACGCGAGGCGTTCAATATCCACGGTGAGATTGAGGTGATCCGCAACTTTGTGAATTGCGATGTGTATGTGCGGGACCAGGAGAAGTATGCGGCGATGCGGCCGCGATTTGCCGGCGCTCACGAGAAGCTGCTGGTGCATCTGTCCAACTTCCGGCCGGTGAAGCGGGTGATGGATGTGGTGGAGATATTTGCGCGCGTGGCCAAGGCGATGCCGGCTCGGCTGATGCTGATCGGCGACGGACCGGAACGCTCGTCGGCGGAGTTTCTGGCTATGCGGTTGGGCATTGCGGATCGCATCCACTTTCTGGGCAAGCAGGACAATGTGAACGAACTGCTGCCGCTGGCCGATCTGATGCTGATGCCTTCTGAGATGGAATCTTTCGGGCTGGCAGCGCTGGAGGGGATGGCATGCAGCGTACCGGCGATTGCCACGCGAGTGGGCGGCGTCCCGGAACTGATCACCGAAGGCGTGAACGGAATGCTGTTTCCAATTGGCGATGTGAGCGCAATGGCCGGGGCGGCGGTTGCGCTGCTGGGCGACGAACGGCGGCTGGCTGGAATGGCCCTCGCTGCTCGGAGAACCGCGACTGAACAGTTCTGCGCAAGCAAGGTGATTCCGCTTTATGAGGAGTACTACGAGCGCGTGCTGGCAAGAAGTGCGTTGGAGCAACCGCACCGGAGTGGGTCCGGCCGCTAGAAGCTTTTGAAATTGACTTGTACGTTGAGAAGAACCGGGACTGGATTGCCATTCTCCATCGCGGGCCGGAAGCGGTATTGACGAACGGCTTCAACGGCTTTCTCGTCAAGGCCCATTCCTACGCCGCGGACAACGTGCACATTTTCAGGTCGACCGTCATCGTTCACGATGAGTTGAACGAGCACCGTCCCTTCAAACTTTGAGTCCTTTCCTGCTTCTTTCACACGGGCTTTCGCCTCATCGGAAAACTCCGGGTCAATCTCGTAGAGGACCGCAGGTGGAATGACGCCTGCACCGATTTTGTGCACGGGCTGGCCCGATGCGTCTGTCGCCGGAATTGGGTCCTGAGCGTCAGGTATTGCGGTCCTTGAGCTCGACCTGTCATCGCCACCGAACGTGTAGTTGACGTTGATGGTGGTCTCGACCTCAACGGGTTGACCGTTGACCAAGTATGGGTGATACGTCCATTTTTGTACGGCGTCCATTGCGCTCTGTGTCAGCATCGGCGGCCCGCTGACGACTGTAAGTTTTTCGACTGTTCCGTCCTTCGAGATGATTGCGTGCAGCACTACCACGCCCTGCACATGGGCGGCTTTCGCGATCTCCGGGTACGCGGGCGGAGGCTGGCTGATGATGGCGCCGGCCATGACGCCTGAAGAGACACGCACTGGCCCGGAGGGATCTTGCTGTTCCGCGGATGTGGCCGGGATTGGAACTTCGGTCGCAGAACGTTCTACATTATTTGCCATCAGCTGCGCTTGTTTCGCCGCTTCCAAGCTTCGGCGCATCTCTGCGGTGTTGAGCTGCTGCGCCTTCACTGCAGCGTCTACTCGTTTCTGCATCTCGGACATATTAAGGTGCGCCTGAGCATCGGCCACCTCCTCCATCTGCCGCCGAAACTCGGGGGAATCCAGCTTTGCCATTGCAGCTCGCTCAGCTTCAATGTGTTTCTGAAGTTGGGCGCTGCGGATCTCGTCCATCGCGTACATAGCAGCTTCCATCTGTTTCTCATTGACTTTCAGTTGGGCCAAAGAGGTCTGAGCCTCCTCCATCTGCTGGCGGAAGTCACTGGAGTTCAGCATTTTGATCTGAGCCTGCGCCTCTGCCAGTTGCCGTTTGAACTGGGGCGAGTTCATGCGGGCCATGGCGTCGGCCATCTGCTTCTGGAACTCCGGCGAGTTGAACCGGTCCATCGCCATATCTCTGGCATCGATCTCTCTCCGGAATTGGTCGACCCATTCGTCGAGCGAGTGAGTCAGGCGGCGCGCGGCGTCTTCCAGGCGATTGCGGTCCTCATCGCTGAGTTGCGCCTGCTGGCCGGCCTGCGCCAGCAACGCGCCGTATTTCGCCTGTCCGTCTTTGATCTCCTCCAGACGCGCCTGCAGGCCAGAGTGCTGACTCTGAACTTCCCCGATCCGATCCAATTCCACGCCGAGATCCTGCCCTTGCGGTGCGCTGCCCGCTGTATCGCTCGCGGACTTCGCCGGGGAATGCGCAGCCGCGTTGCCGATTGTCGCGGATGGTGCGGCTTCAGAACTGCGCACCTCCGCCCAGACATGACGGGCCGCGAAGGTGAGCGCGGAGAAAGCGATAAGAACGAGAATCGCGATGGACGCGATTTGCGACGTGGCTGAGCTTTCGGGACGACCGAGAAGACGCTGAATACGCATTTTGAGGACTCCTCCGTTGGCGCCAAGTGCCAGTTGCGGCGTAAACGTGCGTTGTTCTTCGAGAAATGAGAGGGCACGGGCATAGGCGAGTACGTCGCCCCCAGCGCTGACGGCAAACTCGTCGCAGCAGCACTCGCGTTCGCGGCGGATTTGGCTGGAGACCCACCAAACGGCAGGATGATAGAACAGCAGGGTTTCCACCACGGATTGCAGAACGCTGATGAGGTAGTCGTGGCGGCGGATGTGGGCAAGTTCGTGGCAGAGGATCGCCTCGATTTGATCGGGCGCGAGGCCTGTGAAGCAGCATGCAGGCAAAAGCACAGCGGGGCGAAGCCAGCCGATGACTGTGGGGACCTCGACACGCGCGGAATTCAATAGGCGGACGGCATGAGCGATCCCGGTGCGTATGCAAAGGTCGTTAAAGAATCGTTGCAAATCGGCGGCGACCGCAGTTCCATCCGCGCGGAGCCGATGGGCGGCAAGGAGGCCAAGACCAAGGCGGACGACGAGGCAGAAGACCCCCGCACACCAGGCTGCAAGAAGAAAAGGCATCGCGTGATTGAGCGCGAGGGAAAGGCGGACGGTCCAGGGCGATGTGGCGCCGCCGGCAACCGCGCTGACGAAGATGTCCGCGGCCTGAATGGGCGCGCGGACAAGTGCCGCG